>CAXGRW010000612.1:0-3608 GCA_964012125.1 uncultured Rhodopirellula sp. | reverse complement strand
GGAAAGACGGTCTGATCCTGCGGTTGATTCCCTCTTGGATTGCCAATCGGCTGATCGCCAAAGTAACGGGGGTTAAGATCCGGGATTACGGCTGCAGTCTGAAAATTTATCGAGCGAGTATTATTCGCCAGGTTTCGCTGCTTGGAGAGATGCATCGATTCATTCCTGCATGGATTGCGTCGGTCACTCATCCGAATCGAATTGGTGAGATCGATGTGAATCATTCCCCACGTCAGTTTGGGCAGTCCAAATACGGGATCTCTCGAACCATTCGCGTTATTTTGGATTTGGTTTCGGTGCTGTTCTTCTTGAAGTATCGTGCAAGACCAGGGCACTTCTTCGGAACGCTCGGACTCGCAGTGGGAGCCGCGGGGGTTGTGATGATGGGAGTCGTGATGTTTTCCAAGCTGGTTGTTGGGGAAGATATTGGAACACGTCCCATGTTTCTTCTCGGTGGTCTTGCCATGCTTTCATCGCTGCAATTGATCTGTTTTGGTGTGATGGCTGAAATGCTGACAAGAATCTATTTTGATTCGTCCAACAAGGCTACTTATTCAGTTCGTGAGACGCATGGGAACGCCGCTTCCTGCGACGCTGGCCTGTTCACTACTGATGAAACGGTTGGCATTGCTAACGTCCCATTTCGACGAGCTGCTTGATAGATGGACCGTAATTTTAGTCGACGCTCTGTTGTATTGATCGGATTGGCAGTCTATTTCTGTGCGCATGCTTTGCTGAGGGGGGGGATCTCACCCGCACTGAACTTTGATGAATCCGAACAATCGTTTTTGTCTCAAAGTCTGGCGTGGGGATACAACAGCCAGCCACCACTGTACACGTGGATCCAAACACTCTTCTTCGAAGTCCTTGGTTGCAATGCGTTTGCGATGGCCGTGATGAAGAATGCTTTCCTTTTGCTGACCTATTGGTTGCTGTTCAGAGCGATAGAGGAAGTCACGAAAAGTGTCCCGTTGGCAATTGTTGGGTCTCTGGGGATGTTTACCATTCCACAGATTGCATGGGAGAGTCATCGCGATCTTTCGCACACGGTTGCCGCAACGTGCATGACCTGCGCCTTGTTTTATTGCATCGTTCGAATGGCCGGGCAGAAATTCATCAAGCCATGGCTCGGCTACCTGTGTCTGGGATTGATTGTCGCGGCAGGCATCATGTTTAAATACAATTTCGGGATTGTGGTTGTTGGTTTTGTGATCGCGGGTTTGACAATCACGGAATATCGACGCCTCTTGTTAAACAGCAGGATGCTTTTGTCCGTTGTTACTGCGGCGGTGATTCTCACGCCTCATTTGCTCTGGGTGTTGGCCCATTCAACCATCGCCTCGCGAAAAACCGTACAGACGTTGACAGGAGACAGGTCTGAATTTTGGCTTGACAATGTATGGTTGGGATCTCAGGCATTTGTGATATCAGCGATTGCCTGTTGTGGGTTAACGCTCTTTGTTTTTACGGTTCTGTATGTGCGGAAAAGCAATTGCGTCAATGAACCAAGCATGAAAACGCAGTCGGCCAAGTTGTTGATCGAGAGATTTCTAATCGTCGTGGTGGCAATCCTGTTCATGCTGGTGTTGTCAGGGCATGCGATTGAATTCAAGAACCGTTGGTTCCAGCCCTTTGTCTGTTTGCTGCCAGCGTACCTCGTGCTGCGATTCGGCGGGCACGTTTTAGCGAGACCTCGGATGCAGAGCCTCGCACAGGTCATGACGGTTGCAATCATGTTTGTTCTGCTTGGGGCAATGACGGTGCGCCCGCTTGCAGGTCAATGGAGAGGCAAGTATTGCTGGTTGAATATGCCGTACGATCAATTGGCGATTGAGATCGAAAATCAATTGGAAACAACGCCGAAAATTGTTGTGACTCCCGACATGCGGCTCGGTGGCAACTTGAGAGTCTTTCTGCCAGATGCCACGATCATGTCGCATGATAGTGAGTCTTCTCTTCCAGAGGACCCAGTACGTGCTACTGGATTAGTCGTGCTGGTTACTGAAAGTCAGTCTCAGGATGAGCGGAGGTCCTTTCTGGAGCAGGTTGCGATGGACGCGTCAGGAGCTGATCTCGAATCACCTTGGCTGCGGATTGAATTGCCGATGCGATATAGCAATGACGGAGCGACAGCGATCTATCACTTCCGAGTTTTGCGTGCGACACCTGCGGATCGCGTCGCAGAGCGGCCGCAAGCTTCTTACTAGTTGCGAGCTGGCACGCAGATTTGGGTGCTGCTTAGAGTCGTGTTTACATTGCACTCAGGCAGAATACCCTCCAGTGAGGTGTGGCTCTCGTGATCTGAAAATCGGACACGAGGTGAGCAGACGCACGGGGAGGTTGGTATTCTAGTGGGCGATTTGCTTTTGCCTGCCAAAGTCTGCTTGAGTCATCGGTTCAGCCACCAACTTTCTGCCTCAAAGAATACGCAATGTCCGTTGAGTACACGAAGAATCTTGTTGGTAAACCCATCGTAAAATTCGATTGTCCCAAGTGTCAGTTGCGTTTGAGTGCGATGCTTTCGGAGGCAGGAACTCATGACAGATGCCCCGAGTGTGGGCAGGGTTTCAAGGTTCCGGGGCAACAGAAACTGAAGCAGGCAGCGGAGAAGCGTCGTCTGGCGCAGGAGGCGAAGTCAGCAGCGAAACAGAAAAAGTCCGAGGAAGCCAAAGCGCAGAAACTGAGGGGCTCAGGGGGCGATCACAATCTAGGCTCCGACAGTGGTGAGTTTCTTGCTGCACAGCAGGTGGGGCAGTCACGCCAAGTGGATGACCGATGGCTTGTTGATCCTGAGGAAATGCAGCCTGATGCGACTGCATCGAGTGTGCCTTCAAACGCATCCGGAATTCTTGAGGAGGCATCATCAGGTAGTTCTGAGTTCGCTGTCTCATCGCATGAAGCTGATGCGGATTCAGGCAAACTTGACAGTGAAGTGATGGGCGATCAGGAACCTGTGGAGCGAGAAGAGGCGGAACCAGAAGGGTCAGGGTCACAAGGGCTAGGGCGTCTTGGTGCTGTTGGCCGTGAAAAGCGAGTTGTTCCAAAAACCTCTCCAGGTTGGTGGAGAGATTCCATTCGCTTTGAGAGTGTGTCCGCTTCGCGTTATCCAGCACTCATGGCGTTTCGGAATTTGATGGTATTGCTGTGGTGGATCATGTTGGGTTGTTCTGCACTGGCATTTGTCGGTAATCCGTTTGTCCTGATGTACAACGGCTACTCGCAGTATTCCAGTGCGAGCCGCTATTGTGAGCAGAGGCTTGAGAAGTACAACAATGGAATTATCGATGGTTTGTTGGCTCAGGCGGATCAAGGGCAAGGACTCACCGCAGTTGATGCTTCTCGTTTGTTGGTTGAATTTTCAAATTATGATTATCGTGGTTTCCAGGTCAAAAACCGGATCAAGCGAAACTCGGGTGTGCCGCCGCAGGTTCTCACCAGTGTGGTTGCGGATTGGCGAGCATGGACTGCTGGCAGGAAGGCGGAAATCAATCGAGATCGTCCCTCGCTAATCATGGCAACCATCAGCGTCCTCTTCTTGATTCTGGTCTACTGGTTAGCCTTGATTATTGGCTTGGTGATTTACTCAGTTGTGATTCTGGTACCGCCTG
>CAXGRW010000611.1:0-3618 GCA_964012125.1 uncultured Rhodopirellula sp. | reverse complement strand
CAAGATCGGGTGCCCGCCAGCTAAAAGCGGCAGCAACCCCAAACCAAAGGCAAACACTCAGACCAAAAACCAAATAACCAATGAACCACTTCGACCTTGAATCCATTTTCAATCACTCCGCTGCATAGGGGTTGTAGTCGCTATCTTCCCAGCGTTTTCGTTCAAAGGAAAACAGATAGGCAAGAATCCCAATCGGCAACGCTGAGATAGCGAGCAAACCATAAAAACAGAGCCATGGATCAGCCCCTTGTCTAACGCCGGCGCGTGCAAAGGCGAGATAAAGAATCGCCATTAGAATTGACAATGCCGGCCACGTGATGAACAGCTCCTTGCCGAATGACGGCGCGGGCTGAATCGGACCGACACCAAAGCTTCGAGGCAAATTTTTGACACCGAACGCCGCTTCAATATCATCAGTCTGCACATAAACAGACTCCGAGACAGTCACCTCGCTTGAATTGCTAGTCTCTGACCACTCGTAGGAGAGCATTCTTGGCGGCGCGATGTAATCAGCGGTCTTAACCTTTTCGCCCGCCTCAACCTTCCAATAGAACTCGCCCAGCACATGCTTGACCGTTGCAACACCACGATCATAAATCCGAAAACTCGATCCATCGTAGCTTACTCGACTCGCAGCCCCAGTGTTCTTAGCCGCTTCTCCAGCCGCAGGTGACGCAAATGACCAATGCCGGTCATTATAAACCAACCAGCGAAATCCAACTTTTTCACCATAAAGCAAATATTCTTGCCATGGGTAACTGACCCCGCCATACATTGCAAACCGAGCAAGAAATCCGATCACCGTGTAATCATCCCCAAACAACTTTCCCTCGGTGCCAAGCGGCAACTGAAGCTTCAGTTTCTTTGGTTTTGATAGCGTCGTAAGGTAGGATAACTTGCCGTTGTCAGCATCCAGTAGCGAATTACAGTTTGGACAGGTCACGCGCAATGATGCGTCAGGAACATGCAGTGTCAGTGCTCCACCGCACTTAGGACAATTCAAAGACGCAGCCGCAGTGGGGATTGTGGCATCAAGCACATCCCACCCATCACCCTCAAGGGCGAGAGAATCAAGGCTGATCTCTTTTCCGACGTAGGCACTGACCGACTTGCCATACTCAAAGGTCGCGAACACGTCTTCGCCGCCCTGCAAGTCGACAAACCGGTGCTCTGCCCCGCCTCGAAATGCCCAAGGAATATCACCCTCGGCGGCCAACGCGGTTGCTACTCCACGTTCAGTCACACTGAATTCAGAATCGCCGAGTTTGACTGCACTGCCAAGCTTCAAGTCATCGAAACTCGGGACGCTGACCTTACTGGACAGCCTACGCTGAAACATCAGGTACGTCTTGCCCTGTGCCTCGGCAAGCCATCCCCAACGCCCACCAGGAAGAGCGAGATACCACTCGTCCCAAACACCGCCGGCAGGATGTTGGTACTGCACACGGCCCACGACCGTGAAAGGTTTTCGATTGAATGTCCCCGAGAGACCACAACGTAGACGAGATGGCGTTTCAACTAATTCCGCAACTTTGCCAATGTCCTCGACTTTTCGGTCCGTGCGAGCGACCGCTGACTGACAAAATTCACAAACCGACACCACGGAACCTACCGTGAACTCGATTGGTGCCCCGCATGACGGACAAGCAGTCTTTCGACGTTTCATCAATGCTGCCCCTGCTCAGAAAACCCCTCGAAACCAAGCCCTTTTGAGCCTACTGTGCTCGCTACCTCTTGCGATAGCCCTCGCGATAACTGCCTGACCTGCACGATTTTTGCGTCAAGCATTTTCGAAAGCATCCCCTCCCAATCCCAAGCTGCCCGCTCGCGACAGCAGTAAAGATTAAAGGTCGCCAAACCATACTCGGGGTATGTATGACACGCCAAATGTGATTCGCTCAACATATAAAGAGCAGTGACGCCTCCGGGGCCATCAAAGCGGTGACACTGAGGTTCCCCCACAACTTTGACTCCAATGTCAGCAACGACCTGCTGACAAATACGCTGAATCAAAGCACTGTCGCGTAATGGGCTGACGCTACACCCTGAGGCATCCACAACCCACTCCGTTCCCGTGCCCACGGTCGGGTCCACCACATCGCGAGTCGTTTGAACAGTGCTCATGGATTAAACGGGGTCCGCAGCTATGGAAAACACAGGATCACATCGGACGGCGTCATCGTAACACAGATCAACTTGCTGGTGGCGGTGGCGGTGGTGTTGCAGCTTGAAAGTACGCTGCCAGTTGCGGAACCTGACCTGCAGCAGTCCAACCCCCGATGGCAGCGGTCCAAACCATCGTCTCCTGTCCAACATCGCCAGCACCGATCCCAGCAACGAGTTGTTCGACGCTGTAGGGTCCGCGAGTCTGCCCATCGACCGCTACATGCCACTGAGCGACAGGCGGTGGCGGTGGCGGACCTCCTGCAGCCATGGGGGGGCCTGCTGCAGCCGTGGGCGTGCCTGGAGCAACGCCTCCCTGTCCGGGCATCATGCGACTCGCCATGGCAAACCCCATCCCGAGTCCCATGCCATCAGATGCTCCACCGCCAGCAGGGTTCTCAGCCGCGGCGGTCATCGCTTGCCCCATCTGATACTGCTGAAAAGTATCCATATTGCCGATCACGCCCATACTGGTGCGTGTATCCAATGCTTTTTCAACAGCTTCGGGCAACGAGATATTAACGACGTACAATTGTGGACAATCCAGTCCATACTCATCATCAATCCTCTCCACGACCTCATTACGCAAGGCCTCAGACAGTTCGCTGTACTTGGCCGCCAAATCAAGGGCAGGCACCTGAAGCTTTCCGAGGATGTCAGCAAACGATGAGCCGATGATGTTACGCAAAAGCTCAGTGATATCATCGGCAGAGAAGTCTCCGTCAGTGCCAACCAACTCCTTAAGCAGCGCTTTCGCATCGACAGCCCGAAGCGTGTAGCTTCCGAATGCACGAATACGAATTGGCCCGAATTCAGGATCACGCAGCATGATCGGATTGGGGGTTCCCCACTTGAGGTCAGTCACCTGTTTCGTACTGACGAAATAGACCTCTGCCTTGAAGGGACTCTCAAAACCATATTTCCAACCTTGAAGTGTCGACAAGATCGGCATGTTTTGTGTCGTAAGCTCATAATGCCCGGGCTCATACACATCAGCTAGCTCACCGCCGTTTACAAGCACCGCCACCTGCCCTGGCCGGACAATCAGCTGAGCACCATTTTTGATCTCGTTCTGATGACGTGGAAAACGCCAAACCAGCGTACGATTCGAATCATCGATCCACTCGATGATATCGATCAATTCACCACGAAGAATGTCGAACAGACCCATATCGATTACTCCAATCAGGTTTATGTGCTGCAATCAGCCGATCAAATCACGCCATACGGTGACTCATGTTTCTGCCCCGAAGCCAAGTGACCGAACTCGAATTCTAATCACCTCCCCGGCTACACGCTCGAGTATACCGCCCGCATCAGGACCACACCATACAAGGCGAAAGCGTGGCTGACTCATGGCGCGCCTGAACGCTTTTTCAAAAGAATTTTCTGGCAACCAGATCTCAGCCAAAGAAACATGTTTTATGCATACCCGACCACATACCTGCGATCGAA
>CAXGRW010000610.1:0-3618 GCA_964012125.1 uncultured Rhodopirellula sp. | reverse complement strand
AAACCCACAGCAACCCATAGGACGGTTTTGACGAGATGAGCCCTGCAAAAGGCTCCATCGACGACTTCACCGTTGAAATGGTGTCAACGCCCTCGACGGCAGCCGGAATCAACCGCCTTGCTGATTCATGGATTCTTCCATCGCCTTGTTGTATTCATCATCATCGATTCCTTCCATTGCCGCATCATCATCCGCAGCCGCTGGTGGTTCGATGACTTTCGTCTCTCCACTACCGCCGCATCCCGCGATGGACAGTGCAAAGAAAGAAAAGCAGATCAATGTGTAAGCAGAGATTTTCATAGTTTGAACGCCTTGAAACATTTTTAATTCGGATGAAGGTGACTTAACGGGTCACCTGAAAGTGTGCACTCTCAGCCCATGAAAATAGCAGATGAACGCGGGGGAATTCAACCAAGGTAGCAAAAAACGACTTTGGCTCGTTGCGTGGGCTGATCAGCTCATCGCAAGGGCAGGGATGGAACACGCGAGTCTACTCTGCACCAGATCTCCGGATTCCCTTCGATGATCGCATAACGATGGCCTGGCTCTACTCCCTCAAATTGTTGCTTCACCCCCGAAGGCCAATGCACCTCTACTGTTCCAAACCCAGTCACATCGCCGACCCCGAAATCAAGGACGGCCTCATCAGTCGAAAGGTAACCATCGCCAGCAACCACCCAATCGGTAAAGAGCTGCCCACTGAAATTAACAACCACGCGGCATCCCGTGCCATCCCGTTCAGTCTGCGTTCCAATCAGCTCAAACTGCAGCCCGGAATTACTCGCTTCGGTGTGAATCTTGTCGGTGCGATTTTCTAATAAGGCAACGGGGGAATCGAGATGTCCCACAACAAGATCCAAGTCAAGGTCTCCATCAAAGTCGATCGTAGCCATTGAGCGGCCCACATGTTGTTGGCCAAAATAATCAGCGAGGTTTTCAGCAGCTCGGAACTCTGCACCTTCATTCATCAATACTTGTGGATACATCTGAAAATCAATACCGCTAGAGCGTTGATCAAACACATGCCCATTCGTGACAACGAAGTCCGGCCAGCCATTTCGATCAAGATCTATTTTTTTAATTCCGAAGCCCGTGTACGGTTCGCACACAGGATTCAAACGAAAGCGAGTTGCGAAGTCGCTGAACAACCCGCCTTCACCTTGAAGGAACAAGTTGTTGGACTCATTTAAAAAGTTAGTGATGTGAAGGTCGAACCGACCATCTCGATTGAAATCGCCAGCGGCGATTCCCATGCACGAATTGCTGAACCCACGAAATCCGTACCCGAGCCCAACCAGATCCGCAACATTTGTGACATGCCCACTAGCGAACTTTGTCAGCAAGTGATTCGGCCGCGCATCATTCGCAACAAACACATCGTTGGCACCATCACCATCAATATCAGTCACCACCAACCCGAGCGCCGTCCCGGGTTGTATGACTTGTCGATCAAGAAGCTTTAAGTCCATCCTGCCATCACCCTGGCTGAGGTACCAGCGATCAGCCTCAGCATAGAAATCATTCGGATTCGGCGGCAACTCATCGCCAGCAGCATTCCGATCGGGCAAACGAAAGCCATCTTGCATCTCTACGTAAACGCACTCAAACAAATCTGGGTTACCATCACCTGTTAAGTCAGCAATCGCGACCGAACTTGTGAATTGCGGCGAGACGTTCCCCAAAATTCCCGTTGCATCTCGATAGGTGCCATCGCCGTTGTTGATCAAAATTCTGTTGTGACCGAGGCTGCCAACATACAGATCTGGAAAGCCATCTTGATTGATATCACCGGCAGCAATCCCTGATGTATAGCCAAAATCGACTGTGCCACTCGCCTGAGTCACATCGACAAAATGCTTCCCCAGATTACGACTCAATTGATTTGATCTCGCTCCCTGCACCTCAGGAGGCTCTCCTGAGCCTTGGGCGAAGTAAACGTCGGGATTTCCATCTAAATCAAAATCGCAAACCGCTATCCCACCGCCCATCATTTCATGCATGGGCAGTGACGCAAGATTACCATCCGGGTTTGGATACCACTGAAACCCAAGCCCAACTTTGCTGGCCACATTGATAAACGTGGGGTCCAACGAACGCTTGCCACCAATGACTGCGGAATCTTCGATGGTCCGTGGGGAGGTGGTGGTTTGCGACAATCTTAAATTGTCAACTTTTGGTTTTGGCAATTGCTTCAAGACCTCGTTGCGTGGATAAGTTCCACGAGTCATGTCCATCATTGCGTATTCACTGCTCATGCCAATGACCGTGGGATCCTGCCGCAATTTCGAAAACTGCTGAAGCAACGCCGAACGTTTAATTTCATTTCCCGGATCCAGATCATTCAACGCCCAGCCAATGGCCTCAAACGGGCGTGCGATACTGATCAACTGTGCTGGCAAATCAGCAGTCAGCGCCGGCTGCGGTTGTGTTAAGGACAACTGCCGGACAAGACTCTTCAAAGTCGCAACTCGGATCGCATGTTCACGCATCAAAGCAGCTGATTTGTCATGCCGCAACGCTACCCAAACACGCGCCAAGCGATGGCATCCGTCATCGTCGGTTGGATCAAGATAAACCCCTTCCAACAACGCCCCAGCAGATGCCTCGAGCTGCTGCTGATCAAAAAAGTAGATCCCAAGTGCAATCCAATAGTCACTATATTGCCGAGCATCTGGAACACACTCGCTGGCCCAAAGCAGGAACTCATCGGTCTTCTGCAATTCCGCGAGCAATCGTCCCCGCAAAGCATCGGCGGCTGCGTGTTCAACAGGATCTCTGGTGTTTTTTTTGCTGGTGTCTGTTTGGCTGGGGGCATTGGCCAGTTGGCTGGGGATACTATCCAGCACTTCCAAGGCGCGTCCAAATTCCTCCTGCGAGAAGAACCAGCGAGCCATTCCGAGCCCCGGATAAAAATGCTGGCTTGGTGAATCATTGCCCAAGGCTAGAGGAAACGCGTCTCCACGCCTCAACAACGAGATGAGAACTTCGCGGCCAAAGTATCCCGAGCGACACAGTTGTTCCGCGATTTCTGACGCCTGCTGACGTTGCCCAAGTCGATTCAACAACGCCCATAATTGACGCTCAACCGCAAGTTTAGCCTCCGGTGCCAAGCCTGTTCGAGATAAACCAGCCTGCAATCGCGTCACAGCCTTCTGATATTCGCCCAGGCCCAAATACCAAGTTACCAAAAGCTGCGTTGACTCATCAAAAAGTTCCGAGTCCAACGGAATACTTGCAACCAAGTCGACGGCGACAGGCAGATCAGCATTGTCAGCAGCAAGCCTTCCGGCAAGCAGGAGAGTTCGCGGATCATCCGGAGTTCGAAGGAGCTGTTGTTTCGCCAACCGCGAAGCGACCGTAAGATCTCCCCGCCTCCATGATGCTTCTGCATCTTTCAAGCGTTGATCACGTTCTCTTTCCAGTACCTCAACACCTGACACAACAGTGGTTGTTGCCTGCTCGGCACCAACATCGGTGTTTTCATTTGAACTGCAACCGCCAATGAGACAGACAATTGCCAACAGTACATGGAGCAACGATTGGCGGGCCAAATCCACGCTCTCCGCACGACGTCGCGGATGCTGTTGGACTGGTTCGGCATCTTCAGTTGATTGGGAA
>CAXGRW010000609.1:0-3621 GCA_964012125.1 uncultured Rhodopirellula sp. | reverse complement strand
CCATCGATCGAATTCTCGGGGTCAAGTGCAACGGCGAAACCATGCTGTGTTCCTGACGGATTAATGAGTGACAGGTCAATCACTTGCGGTGGAACTGCTTTTGCATGATCACGCGTTGCTGCAACTTGGAATGTATCCAGATTTCGCTCATCAGGAACGGCATAGTAGATACCGCCATCAGTCAAGCCATCAATCGCAACACCACCCCCAGTGATGTACTTCAATTGTTGCCCCAATTCGAAACCATGGGGCTTGTTCAGACTGATGCTTTCTGCAGAAGAGACGACTGCAGTCAATGGATCAAAGGTCTTGGCTACAAAGTGTTCGATACCGCGGTTCTTATTTGCTAGCAGGTCGAGTGCAATGGTGTGTGTCACACCTGTACTCGGGTAGCTATCGACATCCAAGGTAATGTATTTTCCGTCGAAAGCTTTTGATAAGGAGGACGCCAGCTGTAGGATCTTTTCGTCTACACGTATCGCAAAGTATGTCTGCTGATTAACGAGTCCCGCCAGATCCGAGGCGTTCCCATTTTGGTACACGACAGGATCACCTGTTTCAAAACCGTGTTCATAATCGAATTCAATTGAACTAGCAGAAGAGTCAATGGATGAAGAACGAATAAAGCCGGACTCAGATGCTTCTTGCGGCGAGCGTGCAAGACGCACTGTTTGTGCGTCAATCACATTTACATAGTATTGGTCACCATCTGTGAGTCCCTCCACCGTATTATCTTCAGGGCCCGCGTTGCCATAACGAACAGCGTCGGCGGTTTGCAAACCATGGTCATACCCGAGATTGATGGCATTTGTGTTTGTGTCGACTCCAGAACTAGGCGTAGCCTTACCATCGCCGATTGGCACCGCATTATTGCCGATGAGGGCACGCGATTCGCGATCAACAATATTTGTGCCGAAGGACAAACCAACACCAACGCTTTTAGCTTTTGCTATGCCCCCTGCGACATTGACATTCAGGAGATCATCGGCAGCATCAAGCGTCAAATTCTGTCCCGTTTTCACCAACACGCTTTCATCAAGCTGCGTAATGGTACGCGTCTTGATGTTGGCAATTCCACCAGCTCCCGAGACGGAAAAAGAATCGGCCCCGCCTCTCGAGATCCCAATCATTACATTGAACAAGTAGGCGTCTGCCTTGAGATGCAGGTTATCCGCACTAATCTTGGTGCTTGCGCCAACCCGAACGCTGGTGTCGGTGTTGTAGTCAGTGTAAGCAACGCCACCCCCCACACCCCCGCCTTCCTCTGAGCCGCCAGTTTTCCCAATCGGATTGCCAGCGAGATGAACCGCCTGGATATCGCTCGTGGCGACTACTTTCACATCACTTTGTTCGCCATCCTCGAGATTCTGATTTATGTGAACAGAGTCACCGACCTGCGTACTCGCGACTGTGTCAAACTCCGTATAGTTCGCTGCTCCCCCAATTGCAAATTTACTTCCTTGAGCGCCTGATTTTGCCCAACTCGTCGTCAATGAATAATTTCCAAGACCACCAAATATGTCGCTCAATTGATGCAAGGCATCATTAAAGCCGGTGACATTTTCCAGTGGGAATTCATATGGCAGGTCTGTAGCAGAACTGATTTTCAAGAATCCAACAGAATCAATCTGGGCTCCATCATCGATGATGGTCTTCGCGGAATTAAGATAGGATCCGTATGTAACTGCAACAGCACCTGCATACTTCTTGGGAATTGTGTTTCCTCCCTGATCCAGCGATTCACCTCCCTTGAAACGGTTTCGCGGACGATCAACACCCTTCTTCACAGCGGCGTTGGCTACGATCACGGGACTGTCAAACGTCTCACTTTCAAGTTTGACTTTCTCGGCGGCGCGAATGACAGCACTCGATTGCAAAATGAGCTCAGCTGTATGCTCGTTGTCTGCAACGGATACTGCAGCCGTTCCACCAACCGGACTACTCTTCGGATTTTCAGACTTCCATGGTGTGAAAGATCTGATTTTGTCAAGTATTCTACCTTTGCCATACTTACCCGAAAACTTCTGGGTAAACTTTTCGAATTTGCCTGTCCCTAACTTCGCAGCAGAATCAACCGAGTTGTCGTTACTGTTTGTAAGAGAGAGAAACTGAACATTTCCAGATTCGGCATCCGCCGTTCCCGCAAAGTCAAATCGCGACTTTGCCAGCGACTCGGTAACAACTACCCCAAAGGCGAGACTGCTAAATGCTGCACCAGCGTTTGCCTGAGCCCGCAAATGCTGGGTGCTAGTTGCAATCCCGTTAATGTTGCCACCAAGTGACCGAAGAGTCGCCCCGGGAGCTACGCTGAGTTGTGCCTCTGTGTGAGATTCAGCGAGAGCAACAGCAACATGGAATGGAGGCTTACTGATACGGATTGTATTTGCATTGATGTTCGTCCTATTTGCTGAGATTGAGGTAAGGCGAATATCTCCTCTGGCAATGAGTGACGCGTCAGATGCAATCGACAGGGTTGCCTTGGAACTGGTGTCCCCGTAACCAACACTTACAGCTATCCCTGGAACGTCAGAAATGAAGCCAGAGTTTGAATATGCCTCGACCTTTATGTCGGCGGCGGCCTCAAACTTAACATCGCTTCCTATTGTGACACTGGCTGTCGAGTCCAGTAGCCCGATACCGACGAAAAACCGAAATGCCGCCAAATCCTGCAGCAGCGTTTCAATGTAACTTTCGCCATCCTCAACCAGCAGGTCCCTGTCAAACGATCCGTATTGAGAATCGATTAGCGATAGTTCCTGTTCATTTAATTCGAACAGTGTTTCCGCATCATTATTATCTGCTGAAGCTGCAACACTGATGTATCGCCCGGTGAGTGACACTCCATCAGCGATGGTTAATTCAGCTCCATTTGATTTCCGCCCGAACATCCCCCGGCTCAAAGGATAATTGTGATCCACAGCTTGAAGCGTAATGTCTCCACCTGTCACAGCTAAGGTGTCGATAATGAACTCGGCGACCGCAGCACTCGAGCCACCCTCAACAAGTAGATTCAGATCAACGACCGCAGTAAGAGACTCCGTATCCGCACCCGACAAACGAAGATACCGGAACATCTGCAGGTTTACCGTATCATCGAGTCCTACTGCCCCCAGTTCCACAGTAACTTTATCGCCAATGGCGTAGCCTTTACCTCGCGTGTTAACAGCCAATTCCGGTATGCCATCTCTGTCCACGATAATATCGACCGTGAGTCCGGTTCCAGAGCCATCGGTTGTCGTTGCAATACGCCGGTGAACATCAGCAGGCTGCCAGATAGGAACTTCCAGTTCACTAAAGACGCCGTTAAATTTCACAGTCGGAAATTCAATATCCCGCACCTTGGCTGGTACGTTGGCTGGGTCCAATTCAACTGCGTCGACATTACCCACTGTTATGATTTGAGCATTCGTTCCAATCGAAACTGTTTTGCCAACAAAGCTCACAGAACCGGACCCATCAGAAAGAGCTGGATTAGTTGCCAAGATCGTTGATATCACTACACCGTCATTGACAGTGACATCACCCCCAACGTTCACCAAAATATCGCCACCACTTGTAGCGACATCATGCTCAAAGACGGCATCAACATCCGTACCACCATGAATGAATAAATCCGAACCG
>CAXGRW010000608.1:0-3629 GCA_964012125.1 uncultured Rhodopirellula sp. | reverse complement strand
AGTCGCAGCAGTGATTCGAACAGCGTTGTTCAGGCGGCGATCACGCTGGGATACGTCGAAGAAGCTGATGCACTGAAGGCACTGGCCGAGGAGGTCGGCCTCGAGTACGTCGACTTACGCGAGACAGAAATTGATCCCGCTGCGCTCGAGGGATTTCCGCAAAAGCTGATTTATCGCCAGTCGTTGTTCCCCTTGAGGTTCGAGCACGACTCGATCGTGGTTGCCACATCAGATCCTTTGGACCTGTATCCACTGGATGAAGCGAGCGCTGCGACTGGAAAAAACATCATTCCCGTTGTTGCCGAGCGAGACGAAATCGCAAGGCTGATGAATCGAAACCTCGGCGTTGGTAGCGAGACCGTCGAAGGATTGATGGCTGCCAAGAGCGAAGAAGAGGTGGAACTGTTAGAGGGTATCGAAACTGATGGAAGTGAACTGAGCGAAATGGCTCAGGAAGCTTCCGTAGTCCGGCTCGTGAACGAAATCCTGCTAGAAGCAATCCAAACACGAGCCAGTGACGTTCACATCGAGACCCAGTCGAGTGGACTTTCTATTCGATATCGCATCGACGGCATTCTGCACCTACAACCCACACCACCTGAAATCAACCGGTTCCAGGCTGCGATCATCAGTCGACTGAAGATCATGGCGAGATTGAACATCGCAGAAAAAAGATTGCCCCAGGATGGTCGTATTAAACTGCGTGTGCACGGCCGCGAAGTTGACATTCGCCTGAGTGTGATCCCAATGATCCACGGTGAGGGCATGGTGATGCGTATCCTTGACAAGTCATCCATGGTCTTTGACCTCGGACAGCTTGGCATGAACTCGCAGATCTATGACACGTTCAGCGAAATCATCAAGTACCCGCACGGGATCGTGCTCGTCACTGGCCCAACCGGTTCAGGTAAAACGACCACGCTTTACAGCAGCCTGCTACAAATCAAAAGTCCCAAGACAAAGATCATCACCACGGAAGATCCAGTCGAGTACCAACTCGATGGTATCAACCAGATCCAAGTCCACTCCAAGATTGGTTTAACGTTCGCCGCATCGTTACGAAGCATTTTACGACATGACCCTGACATCGTGCTCGTCGGTGAGATTCGCGACCTCGAGACAGCTGAAAACGCGATTCAAGCATCGCTGACCGGACACCTTGTTTTCAGTACGTTGCATACAAATGACGCGGCGGGTGCCTTCACCCGAATGAGTGACATGGGCGTGGAACCGTTCCTCGTTGCCGGAACGGTCGAGGCTGTCATGGCCCAGCGTCTGCTCCGTCGCTTATGCACCAGTTGCAAAGAAGCGTTCACCCCAACCAGCCACGATGCACCGAAAGATTTCCCATGGGACAAACTGGGAGATCAACCGATCTACCGCAGTGTGGGATGCCGCGAGTGCCGCAATGTTGGCTACACAGGCCGAATGGGTATCTACGAGTTACTGGTTGCTAACGATGAAATCCGCCAACTTGCGTTGGAGCGAAAGAGCAGCTGGGAAATCAGAAAAGAATCAGTGAAAGCGGGCATGCGAACGCTTCGCATGGACGCTTGGGACAAGGTCGTCAGCGGCGACACTTCCGTCGACGAGGTGCTTCGCGTGACCAAGGGTGAGGCTCTTTAAACATGCCGATGTTCGCATACACAGCCCGCGACATGTCGGGCAAGCAGGTCACCGGCACCGTGGAGGCCAATGCCGAGCGCGAGGTCGCTGGCATATTGTCTGAAAAGTCATTATTCCCGGTCGAAGTGAAAGAAAGTTCCGGTGCGCCGCAAGCCATCTTTGGCGGACGAAAAAAGGTCAAAGCTCAGACCATGGCGATGTTTTATTCGCAACTGGCTGCGCTTCTGAGAGCTGGTGTTCCCATGATCCGGTCACTCAATGTGATGGCAGATCAGTCCAGCAATGCCACGTTGAATGAAGTCATTTCTGACATCCGTGCGCGGGTGGAAGAGGGTGAGAGCATCGGTGACGCGATGGCACGCTACCCCAAAATCTTCAATGAGATGGGATGCAACATGGTCCGCGCGGGCACCGAGGGTGGATTCCTCGAGGACGCACTGGACAGAGTAGGTAAATTCACTGAACTGCAAGAGGACCTCAAGGGCCGAACGATTAGCGCGATGGCCTACCCCATCTTTCTATTCTCGGTAGGCAGCGTAGTTCTCACAACGTTGCTCGTCTTTTTCGTTCCAAAATTTGATCCAATGTTCGATCGCCTTCGCAAGAAGGGTGAGATGCCGAGCGCAACTGAGGCACTGCTAGCCACCAGCAACTTTCTACAAGATTACGGCTGGATCGTTCTGCTCATCATGGTGATTGCTGCCTTTGCTGTTCGAGCAAAAATCCGCTCTGAATCCGGCAAAGACCTCGTTGACCGATTCAAACTGAAAATCCCTGTGCTCGGGGAAATCCTGATGAATCTTGCCGTGGCGCGTTTCTGCCGAGTCTTGGGCACGCTGTTGAACAACGGTGTACCAATTTTGCAGTCTCTTGATATTGCGGGAACAGCTGCCGGAAACCGCTTGCTACAGGAATCTGTCAGCGATGCGACTGAGAATATTCGTAGTGGAGAGAGCTTGGCCACACCACTCCGAGCAAGCGGACACTTCCCGCCATCGGTCGTCGAGATGATCAGCGTGGGCGAGGAAAGCAACTCGCTTGATACAGTCCTGCCTGAGATCGCTGACTCGCTGGAGAAGGTGACCTTTCGTCGGCTCGATCTCTTTGTACGCCTGCTGGAGCCAGTCATGCTGCTGGTGATGGCACTGTTGGTTCTTGGGGTGGTACTGGCCTTGATCGTGCCAGTGCTTAAGAGCAGTAGCCAAATCTAGCTCCGGCAAATTTGCCTCCGTCAACTTCAGTTCCACTGAGGCTTGGCGGATCGCCCCCTCGTTTGACTGCAGGTGAACTCAAGACGCTATCACCTGCAGATGCTTTCACCTGCAGATGCCCCTCTGTCAGTCATCCTGCTTCCGCTCGCCAACATTGCTGGGGCGATCGGATTGGGCTCTTTTGTGCTTCTAAGCAAATGCCCACGCGAGAAAACGGCTTCTGCCATTCCGCTACATCCGCGGAGGCGATTTCATCCGGCAAAGTTCAGTAAACAAGCCACTTTCAGTCAGGGTCGCTGTAGGTAGCTATCCAAAATACACACCCTGCACTGAAGCAGGCCGTGCTCTCTGTAAGTGTTCCCTGCACGGGTACCTGAGAAGGTGTATCTGCACTGAAAAACCGCAGTATCAGTCATACAGTCTCCCCCCGTTAGGAAAGTTTGGGCGTGATCGCCTGACGGATTTAAAATCATGGTGAATTTCGTTAATCTACTGCCCACCAGCGTATGAGACTTTTTACACGTGACACTTGATCGGCAGAGCGATGATTGACGGCCTTACCTACTTCGCATGGGCAGTGATGGCGATAATGCTCGTCATTGTGACCACCTTATTTGTTTTCCTGGGCTCTCTTCCCAAGAAGATCGCAGACAAGCACAACCACCCGCAAGCTGACGCAATCAATGCAGCCAGTTGGTTGGGACTTTTTCTGGGTGGCATCGGCTGGCCATTGGCGCTCGTTTGGGCCTACACCAGATCCGGACATGCGGGACACGGGGACGCTGGGGATCT
>CAXGRW010000607.1:0-3635 GCA_964012125.1 uncultured Rhodopirellula sp. | reverse complement strand
GGCAAGAAGTTGCTGGCTTGTAGCGGTGGCCAAAGATAGGCCAGCGGCACCGGACACCAATGCCTGTCGACGATTCATTGCTGATTCAGAGGGCATGCTTACTTCGTATCCAGAATTTGAGGGGAGGAAGGTGGAGGTGTTGAGACATCCGGTTTCAAGAGTCGCCAAAGGAACTCAGGCGACGGACGCCCGGTAATTAGCTGTGACCTGAGTTTGAATCATGCTTGAGCGGGAACTGGGCGGAAATCCGAATCCCCGTTTTCAAACACTAAATTAACTCCACTCCATTATTAACAAGATTTTGTTGTCCTTCCACCGTCACGCATCAATTCTTCCGCCGTTACAGTAATAGCCGGCAAATATTGCGTCAGCCTGAAACCGACACATTGGGGACTTTGATGTACTACCGAGAGATGAAAATGCGTTTTTTATGGTTGCTCGTTTTATCGCTGGGGTGCAAAACTGCGGTCCTTGCTCAATTATCTGGATGGAATCAGTTTCTAGGGCCTGATCGGAACGGAGTTAGCCAGGAAACTGGTTTGCTGGCAAAATGGCCGACACAGGGACTTGAGATCGCCTGGCGCGTCAATGGCGGGGTGGGCATGTCAGCTGTGGCCGTCGCCGAGGGGCGAGCCATCACCATGTGGAACTCAGATCGTGGGCAGGCGGTTGCAGCCCTCAGCATGAAGGATGGAGCATTGCTTTGGACTGCTTCAGTTGCTGCTAATTATGAGAACTCGATGGGCAATGGGCCTCGAGCAACGCCAACGATTGCGGGACAACAGGTTTTTGCCTACACAGGTGAAGGCATTCTGGTTTGCCTTGATGTCGCCACCGGAAAACAGCAGTGGAGCAAGTCGGTCGTACGAGAGATGGCAGGTCGCCCTGCCGAATATGGCATGGCCTGTTCACCGCTGGTTGTTGACGACATGGTCATTGTGACGGCAGGCGGTCAAGGTAAGGCAGTGGTTGCATTGGATAGGAAGAGCGGTGATGTCCGCTGGACTGCAGTGGATGGTTTGCCTGGTTATTCTTCGCCAGTTTTGCTGGAACTCTGTGGGGAGTCGCACGTTGTGGCTTTCACGGCCATTGGAGTCACGGGGCTCCGCCCGTCTGATGGTAAGAAACTATGGAGTTATCCTTTTCCAACGCCCTACGACTGTAACACGGCCACACCTATCGAAGTGGGCGGGAACATTTTTATTTCAGCAGGCGAAAATCATGGCTGCGTGATGCTTGGTGTGACGAAGCAGGCAGCAGGTTACGCCATTGATGAGGTGTGGGCATCTGTCGCTCCGAAAAGCGTGATGCGGAATGAGTGGCAGACATCCATTTTATTGGATGGCTACCTCTATGGATTTGACAATGTAGGAAGCGCGGGCCCAGTCACTCATCTGACGTGCATTCAGGCAGCAACAGGAAAAGTCGCTTGGACAAAGACTCGATTTGGGAAAGGGAACCTGATTGCAGCAGATGGAAAAATTTGGATCACGACTATGAAAGGCGAGTTGGTGTTGGTTGCTGCAACGCCAAAGGGTTATTCGGAGATCGGACGCCAAAAGCTCTTTTCTAAAACCCGGCAAAACGTCTCAATCGCTGACGGATTCGCATTGGTTCGTGATGATTCGCATGTGATTTGCATCAAAGTCAAGTAAGACACACTCTGTATGCTTTGCCAAAAAATGCGGACCACGATCGCAAGGACCTGATATCAGGTCCTTGCTCACAATCAGTCCTTGCTGCCCTGCCCTCTTCTGATCTTCTCGGGTAGAAGCAGTGACTTTTGGGCTAGTATTTCTACTCTGCCGCTACTTTTCACCAAGTTGGTGAATGGTGTTGTGGATCACCCTTCGGAATTCCTTTCCGTTTTGATCCTGTAACCGACAGGCAATTTCCATGCCCCACGTTGGAGCAACCTCTGGAATAGTGAGTCGAACCGTTTTCATGTCCGGCAGCAATTTCGCAGAAACGACTTCGAGCGGTCGTTCGTTGTAGTGCTTCGAGCCGTAATTCTTGGTTCTCTTCAGATCCCATGTCTTGATCTTATAGCGATCGGTATCCCCTACCGACTCGGGATTGATTGCCTCACTAAAAGTGATGTCAATCGTTTCTTTGGCAGCTTTCAGTTGGGTTGGCATGCTGACTGGATTTCCCTTGTACCTGACTCGGAAGAGACCACCCTCCTCCTCTTGTCGGCTACCGGCCCATGAGAACATGCCGCCGAGGTAAAGCTGCCCGTCTGTCGGTGAAAACCGCCCGCGAATCATTCCCGTTGGCAGGTCGGGGATGGGCAATTGGCACATTCCACCTTGTGGTTGTCGCTCACCGTTGGGCGTGGACAGATGCTCGTGGGGAACGACATAGATTCGGCCGTAGCCATAGGACAGGTTTAGTAATTGACCATTCAAAGGGCCCCAGCTTTCGGTGTCGGCCCAGAGTAATTCGGCAGGTGATCGGTCAAACGCATTGGTAATCCAGCAAAGTGGTTGTTGCATCGCTTCATCGGAGGAGTCAGTCACATCGTGATAGCCGTACATGTTGCCATAGAAGCCACCGGGGCGAACCCAGTTGATGCGGTTCTTGGGGTTCCAATGCCCTTCTTGGTCCGTGACGATAAAGCTGCCGTCATCATTCAGGCAAACTCCATTTGCTGCCCTGAATCCGGTCGCAATGATGTCTGTTTTGCTGCCGTCTGCCGCGACTCGCAGTAGGGTTCCATGGTGTGGCACGACCGCCTTCAACGCGTGTCGTGCTGATTTGGCGTAGTACAGGTTTCCTTCGCCGTCACGTTGCAAGCCCATGGCAAACTCGTGGAAGTGCTCGGTCACTTGATGATCACTGTTGAGGCAACGGTAGTCGTCCATCTCGCCATCACCGTTGTTGTCCCCCAGTGATACGATCTGGTCACGGCATGTCACCAAGAGTCGCTCTTTGTCGACAAGGATTCCGAGGGGTTGGAACAGTCCGGTTGCAATTCGATGCCAACGAAGCGAACCATCAGGTTGGCCAAGAGTGTCGATTCCCTCGACCTTCCAGACATCGCCATCCCAGGTGCAAGCGGCAAGCGATTTTCCATCAGGATAAAAATCCATCCCAGTGATTCTTGTTCTTGCTCCCCACGGATTTCCCTCAGGACGAACCAGTTCATCGACCAGCCAAGCTTCGGACTCAAACCACTTTTTCGCAGGCACATCGATAGCCGTCGTGTATTGGGCTGGCCCACCATGAGTGTAGACCTCAAGGTCCGTATCCAAGTCAGCAAGTTGTGTGTTGATGTCCGTCATCGCATCTTGGTCCACTGTCGAATCTGTGAACCAGACCGATCCCTTCAAAGAATCGCTGCCTTTTGTGAAAGTAAGAACCAGGCGATTATCTTGCAGACTAAACTGTGCCGCTTGTTCAAAACCTGGGGCAGCAACCAGCAGGACGTTGTCTTCATGCTGGATCATTGTTACTCCTGCCTCGACCTCAAGGGTCGCGTTGCTCGGCAGTTCCATTACTGACATGGTCAGTTCGGAATCGCGTGGGCCAAGGTTGAGTGTCCGCACAAACGTTTTTACATCGGGTGCCGACAGCGAACTCGGGTACTCGAGAATCGGAGTGTTTCCCACCGTGTAGCTCAAAATGACTTTATC
>CAXGRW010000606.1:0-3650 GCA_964012125.1 uncultured Rhodopirellula sp. | reverse complement strand
CACCAAATGAGGCTAGCGGCGTGAACCACTGGTGCAGTACGCCAGATGCCATTGCGTCAGATACCAGTACGCCAGATGCCCGCCGCGTAAGTGTCGTCCAGTTACTCAAAACATGCGGGGCAATTTGGGTGCCTCGGGGAACAACTCGCTGCATCGCTTGTCCTCTGGTTCGCAGCATCTTGCGTCCATCGCTCGCGCAGGGCGGCAGGTTTCCGTTTTTGCTGGATTTGGGGAACATTCCAGTTGACGCGATTTCCATGCCGCATGCCGCCTGCGATCTCTCCTGCTTGCCGGCACCCGTCGGTATTTCGCTGGAAATCGTGGGTTTTCGCGATAGTAACATGCCTTGTTTCGTCAGCAAACTGTTTATGATTGAAGACATGACGGTTTGGCTGATTCAATGCTAATGGCGGGCGTGGCTCGACTTACACAGTTATGGCAAACGCAGAGATCAACAACGGATTGGGGCACGACGGTCCGCAACTTCCTGACGCGATCCTGAAAGAGGTTCGCGAAATTTCGTGGACGGCTCACCCCGACGGCACGCTCCAGTGGATTCACCCGGCAGCAACCAATCTGTATGGGCGGTCGGCTGAGGATCTGATGGCAGACCCGACCTTGTGGTCTAGTGCCGTGCATCCTGAGGACCGACCATGGGTTCAGCAGCAGTTCGCTGACTTTCTGCTCAACCACGAGGATAACGCCTGCCTCGACCGCGAATTTCGTGTGATTGATGCACAGCAAAAGACGCATGTGGTTCACGATCAAGTCCATTGCAGTCGATCAGCAGAAGGTAGCTTGGTCGTCGTGGGCATGACCCATATGCACAAGTCTCAACGCGGCTTTGATGCGCCTTCTGACACCGCATTGCGGGATGCCGAGGCGGTGTACCATTCGTTAGTCGAGAGTTTGCCGTTAAGTGTTCTTCGGAAAGACGCCCGCGGACGGGTCCAGTACGCCAATGCGCAGGCCTGTGATCAACTTGGGGTCTCAGTTGCCGAGCTGATCGGAAAAACTGATTTTGACCTGTTCCCGGCTGATCTGGCAAAGAAGTACATGACTGATGATCGCAGGGTCATGCAGTCCGGCGAGCTTTATCACAACGTCGAACGGCATCAAATCGGTAATGATAAAATCATTCATGCTGAAGTCTGGAAGGCACCTGTGCACAGTGCTGCAGGAGATGTGGTTGGAATTCAGGTCATGTTCTGGGATGTCAGCGATCAGAAAGATGCCGAACATCAGATCGAGTTTGAAAAGTTTCTTTTGGCAACCCTGCTCGAGACGGTGCCAGACTCTGTCTACTTCAAGGATTCCGACAGTCGGTTCATGCGGTTGAGCCAAAGTTGTGCGACCAAATTTGGGCTTGCGGAACCACGTGACGCCGTAGGTAAGTCCGACGCAGACTTCTTTTCGCTGGAACATTCCCGCAAAGCTTTGGCAGATGAACGCCGAATCATGAAAACGGGGCAAGCGATCCTCGCTGACATCGAGCATGAGACCTTTGGCGATGGCTCCGAAACATGGTGTAGCACGACTAAGGTTCCCTTAAAGGATAAGAAAGGTAACGTGATTGGGACCTTTGGGATTTCTAGGGATGTGACTCGACAAAAGCAGGCTGAGCAGGGACTTGCCAGAGAGAGAGATCTCTTGAAAACCATCATCGACAACGTACCTGACCTGATTTACGTCAAGGATCGAGCAGGACGATTTGTGACTGCAAACGCGGCACTGCTGCGGTTGCTGAAACTCGATAATCCGGCTGAGTTGGTCGGCAAGAATGATTATGATTTCTCCCCACCTGAGTTAGCGTGTAATTACGTTGCAGACGATCAGATCGTGATGCGGACACGTGAGTCATTGCTTGACCGTGAAGAATCGCACAAGGCAAAAACGGGAGATGATCTTTGGTTGCTTACTACCAAAGTGCCACTCGTTGACCAGAACGATATCGTTAATGGCGTTGTGGGAATCGGGCACGATATCACGGCCCGCAAACGGGCCGAGCGGGAAATCCTGAATGCCAAAGAGGTAGCTGATCGAGCTAACCGTGCGAAAAGTGACTTCCTTGCGAATATGAGTCACGAGATTCGTACGCCGATGAACGCCATCATTGGGATGACTGAATTGGTCCTTGATACCAAGTTGGACGACTACCAGCGTAAGTATCTTTCCATGGTAGAGGAGTCCGGTGAGGCTCTGCTCGGCGTGATCAATGATGTGCTTGATTTTTCAAAAATCGAAGCGGGGAAACTCGAGTTGGAAGAACGTGTCTTCGACCTCCGTGAGAGTCTTGGTGACACAATTGGTTCCTTTGCTCCGCGAGCTCATGGCAAACATCTCGAATTAGCGTTCAGAGTTGATCCGCATGTACCTCGTTTTGTCGTGGGCGACGCCGGTCGCTTGCGTCAGGTGATGAACAATCTGATCGGGAATGCGGTGAAATTCACGCACGCCGGAGAGGTGCTGGTGCACGTCTCGGATCTGCCCGCCACTCAGGGCGAAGTCCGGTTGGAAATTTCGGTCAGGGACACTGGTATCGGGATCCCTGAAGAGAAGCATGGTGCGATCTTTGGAGAATTTGAGCAGGCTGATACATCTACCACCCGGCGTTATGGTGGGAGCGGTTTGGGACTGTCGATATCTTCGAGGTTGGTCAAACTCATGGGAGGACAAATCGAACTCTCCAGCGAGCTTAACCGGGGAAGTAACTTCCACTTCCAGTTGTCACTCAGACGTGCTCCTGATGGAATTGAACAGCAGCAGGAACGTGGTGTCGTTGTCGTTGGTGGAACGCGGGTTTTGGTCGTTGATGACAACGAAACGAACCTGATGATTCTCGATGAGATGCTGTCGAATTGGGGGATGGTGCCCTATCTCGCTAATTCAGCTGAAATGGCACTCAAAGAGTTGCAAAGCGCGGATGCACGCGAAGAACCTATCTCGCTCGTTGTGACCGATGTGAACATGCCAGTCATGAATGGGTATGGCTTCATCACCGAAATGCGACGGCAAGCTGGCTTCGCTGAAACTCAGGTCATTGTGCTCACAAGTGGTGGGCGAGATGGCGACGGAGATGTTCGAGCTCAGTTGGGGATTGCTGAACGTTTGATGAAACCGGTCAAACAATCAGATTTGTTTGATTCAATCGTGCGGTGTCTGGGCGTTGTAGAGCCAGAAGATTTCGTGCCAGAAGACGAGGCCGCTAAAGACTCCGAACTGGGGGAACTCAATATTCTGCTTGCCGAAGACAACGTCATCAATCAGCGACTTGCTGTAGGGGTACTCGAAAAGTATGGGCATCATGTCACAACAGTCAAAGATGGTAGAGAAGCACTCGAAGTGTCGATGCAAGAGGAGTTCGATGTTCTGTTGATGGACATTCAGATGCCGATCATGGATGGGATTGACGCGACGAGAGCAATTCGGACCCGCGAAGCAACAAGCGGACGGCACTTGCCGATCATTGCAATGACGGCACATGCCATGAAAGGTGATCGTGAGAAATGTCTGTCGGTCGGGATGGACGAATACGTGGCGAAACCGATTCGAGTCGGAATGGTGCTTGAGAAACTCGCTGCCGTGCTGGGTTTGGCGGCAGACAAAGCAGCAAGTAGTGAGACAGCAAGTAGTGAGACAGCAAGTAGTGA
>CAXGRW010000605.1:0-3656 GCA_964012125.1 uncultured Rhodopirellula sp. | reverse complement strand
GGCATACCAGGGAAGGTGAGGCAGGTAGATGCCACAACCGAGAAAGAAGGGTTGAGCGTGATCTCGCCCCAGGAACTGAGCAGCACCTTCGGCGGTCTTCCAATCTGGATTGGCCTCGATGGGATAATCAGTCGGCCCCCAGTCGATAAGCCGAGCGAGGATAGGGTTGGATTCGAACTTGGGCCGGAGACCGTGTTTGTAACGATCGCCCGGGGGAGGCGGGACACCGCCTGTGCGAGTGGAATAAACATAATCCCACGCAGCTGCATCAGAGAACTTGCCATGTGCCTGATGATAAAGTTTGCCTCCACCCCAAGCGAGATACCCATGCTGGCGGAAATACTGCGGAAGGGTCACCCAGTCCTTGTACTGCGGCATGTCGCGAAACCAGTTCAAATTGCCATAGATGCCGGTCGTCGACGGCCGCAGCCCCGTCATGATTGCGGTACGTGACGGATGGCACAGCGGCGCAGCACAATAGGCCTGCTCGAACAACACACCCTTTTTCGCTAAAGCATCGATGTTCGGTGTCTTCGCCTGAGGATGTCCTCCCAAACAGCCGACCCAGTTGTTCAAATCGTCGACAGCAAGAAAAAGCACGTTCGGCGGTTTGTCATTGGCAAAGCAGGGGCAAGCCAGCAGCAGAAAGCACAAAGCGGTAAGAAAGGTTTTCATCTCAGTTGCTCAATCAAGGTTTACTTTTCCGCTTGCGCGTATTTTGATTTGTATCGGGGGCATCCCCCGATGTCGCTGGAACTGGATTCAACGATAGCCAGTCAAGTTGCGGCCAGTTCTGCAAACCTGTCTTTTGCTGAGATCCGGGCGTACTGCGTCCTCTTCTGACATATTCGCTGGCGAGAGCCGTTAATTCGTCGACGACTTCGGGATGCTTCTCGTTCAGATTGATCGTCTCATCCGGATCTGTTCGCAGGTTGTAGAGCTGGCGATTCGCTGTATTGAAGGACTTCTGTTCGATCGTTCCGTTGTACCTGCTGCTACGTTTTCCGGCTCCGTAACCGTTCCCTCCGGAGCCCGCATGCAACAGCAATTTCCAGTCACCGCTGCGAATCGCAAATCGCCCCGTCGATGAGTGATGGATGATCGCATGGTCTTCTCGCGAGTCACCACTTTCACCCTGCATCAACGGAAGAATGGAAACGCTATCGACACCCTGATCCTGGGGCAGGTCAACCGACACCATTTCCGCAAAGGTCGCCATCATGTCGACCAGACAGAACGGAGTGTCGCACTTCGAGCCGGGCGTGATCACGCCTGGCCAGCGGGCGATGAAGGGAACCCGGTGTCCGCCTTCCCAGTTGTCACGTTTAGCTCCCAAAAAGTGTGAGGAACTGTCGTGGCCGAACTTACTGCGACGTGGATACATGTTGGTCTCAGGTCCATTGTCACTGGTCACAATCACCAGCGTGTTATCTGAAAGTTTCAATCGATCCAACTCATCTATCACCCTTCCTATGTGATGATCCACTTCCACCATGAAATCGCCATAGATATCCAATTTGCTCTTACCGACGAAAGCATCACCGGGCGCGTGAGGTGTGTGAGGTGCATTGAGCGGCATGTAAACGAAAAAGGGACTTTGCTTGTTGCGTTGCAGGAAAGAGATGACCTCGTCGGTCAACGTCGGCATGACGTGTTTATGCCGCCAGCCAGGAACCGCAGGCCCCTGCCGGCCACCTTTGTCTTCTTCCTTCAAGCTGGACGTGGGTTGCTCGGTAACACGGTCATTCCGAATGAAAACGTAGGGGGGCATGTCCAGAGATGCGGCAATCCCGAAGTACTCATCGAATCCGTTGACGATGGCGGTATTCTGAATCGGTTTGGTGAAATCAATTCCGTCCGAATTGTTTCGCATGCTATAGCCATTTTCTCCACGGATGCCTCCGTCCCAATCCATCCCCAAATGCCACTTGCCGATGCAGGCAGTTCGATAGCCCTTGTCTTGGAATAAATCCGCCACTGTCATGCGTCCTCTCTCAATGAGTGGCTGTGAGAAGCCACCGAGAACGCCACTCTTTAACCCGGTTCGCCAAGCGTAGCGGCCGGTCAGCAGGGCATAGCGTGAAGGCGTACAGACAGCGGAGGCGGAATGAGCATCGGTGAATCGCATGCCACCCTTGGCCAGTCGGTCAAGATTTGGCGTATGGATTTTGGATTTGGCGTCGTAGCAGGTGACGTCGCCATAGCCCATGTCATCAGCAAAGATCAAAACGACATTGGGTGAAGATGCAAAAGAAACCGAAGTCAGGCCGGCTACCACGAACAAGAAAAGTGTGAGAGTGTGTTTCACTTTTGCCTTTTGAATCGAAAGGTTGGGGAGTAAGCCAAATCCATGTTGCAGCTCTCTAGTAGCGCTGCGGATTCGGCATCAGAAATATATGGACGGTGTATTCCAACGCACCTGCGTCGCGACCACTAACCAACCTCGGGGAATGGCTGGTACATGATGATCAATCATTCGAAGTTTTGAGATACTTGTCGAACCAATTGAGTTCCATTTTCAGGATTGTATCCTGATGCTCACCATAGATACCGTAATGTGTCATATTCTCGATAACATGGTACTCAAAGGGTGAGCCGTTCTCCTCGACGATCTGCGCCACACGCCCACCTTGCTGGGTGATGTCCATCAGCTCCTCCTTGCCTGCATCGATGATCATCAGTGGCGTCTTAATCTTCTCCACCGCCTGGAACACATCGTAGACGGCGTTCTTCGACGGGTTGTATCGCATGTGCTTGTATGCCGCCATGGTCCCACCCGGCGCTCCGGTCTTGAAGGGAACCGGTTCAACATCGCCACGAGCCTGACGAGCCATCAGGGTGTAGGCATGCTGATAGTACGGAAGACCGCGCTGCCCTCCCATGCCTGGCACCTGTGCGACCGCGCATTTGACACGCGGGTCCTTCGCAGCAATCCAGGTTGCCAGACCACCACCATAGCTGGTGCCAAATACTCCGATGCGTTCGAAGTTGACATTCGGTTCCCCTGCGATGAAGCCGATAGCGTTTCGGATATCGGTGATTTGGTCACCAAAGTCCATCTGCCAGCGGATTGCGCGTGTCTTGACGGCGACATTGCCCTCGGCGTCCGGTTCCGGCATTTCCTCCAGCATCATCAATCGGCTGTCGCTCTCGCCCCAGCCGCGGTAGTCGAAGTTGAGGAAGGCGTAGCCGCACCGGGCACTCGCAACGGCAAGCTTGATCGACCACGGCATCTTCTTCACTCCACCCGTACCATGCACGAAGACAATAGCAGGCAGCTTGGCATCTGCGTTGACATTCTTTGGCAGGTACACGTCGCCGGCCATTCGCGTTCCATCGCTCCAGATCACCACCTGCTTGCGTGCCACGTCGTCGGGCAGGGGCGGGTAGGGCCTGGCCTTCCAGGCGGCTCGCGACATGTCTTCCTGCGCGTAGGAAGGAAGGTTGAAAGGTAGTGCCAGCAGACACAAGCCAACGGCAAGGATTTGATTTCGACTCATTATTCTTCTCGGTTCCATTTTCAGGTTACTCAGTTCCCGCGCCCATGCGAGCGATTTCATCCTCTCCGGGGAGGCCATAAGAGATCAGGGAACCTTTTAGTTGTTGCTTCAGGAATAGAATGCTCCCGGTCCCGACGTAGATTCGGCCCCGCGAGA
>CAXGRW010000604.1:0-3657 GCA_964012125.1 uncultured Rhodopirellula sp. | reverse complement strand
CCGCGTCCGATGAATGAGCCAAAACCCAGCGTAACGCCAAGTCGCATAAAACTCTTACCGCGACGCTGCTCAGGGTGTGGGTGTCACTGGATCACTGGGGTTTGGAGCGTCGGTGTGCTTCTGATCAGGACTCTGCTTCTGATCAGGACTCTGCTTCTGATCGGGATCCTGGCGAGGTGCTTTCAAACCCCCGGCCCCAGCAGCCCAACGAACTCCATGCAGCATCAAACCATTTGGACCATCTGATTTTTCGGGATGCGGACTAAAACAGATCACGCGTCCTGACCCGAAAACTGACCTGATGATGGCATGAGTGCCCGACATCGCCCCCGGTTGGGCGCCTTTCTCGGCTACTTCAGAATCGTACCGAGCCAGCACCTCGTAACCGGGTAGGTCTGGATCATTGTCCGGAACAAGCAGCGGCCCCTGACCGTAATACACGTCTACTTCAGTTGCATCTGTATGAAGCACCTGCTGTCCTGGCGACGTCACCCCAAGTGTCACGGTTCCCTGCCCTCGCGCCCAATGCGAGCGATCCCAAACGCGTGCGTTAATCAAGTCGAGCGACCAATCATAATGTGATGACGCGAGGTAAGAGCCCGCACAAATCCCGATGTAGCCACCACCGTTTCTGACAAACTCTTGTACTGCGACTCGGCCTTTTTCTTCCAGTTTCTTGGCTTGTAAACTTCCTGATCCGCCGGGCATCACAAGCGCATCAAAGCCACGCAACCGACCTTCGCGAATTTCGGCTGGTGAAATGCGTTGGCAGTCAAATCCGTTCTCCGCCGTCAGAAACCGCATCAAATTCTTGGGACCATTGGCAGACCCGTCCGAATGATCATAAACGGCGACACGAGCCGCTTTGAATTTTGGCGCACGTGGCGTCTGCAAAGCTAACGCATTTTGCTTCATTTCGACTAACTCGTTTTGCATCGCACGCATAGCCAACTTGGTTAGCTGAAGATGCAGAGCCGTCATTTCATTCCTTGATGCCTTTTTTCCTCGCCAAAGATCAACTTGCTTTGATACCTCCGAAAATATCTGATCCTCGACAGGCCAAAGATCATTCCAAATCCCAGACAGGTACTCAGTACGGACACCATTTCGTTCCTGATTGAGGCACCACTCGCGCAGAGTGATTGCGATCTCACCTAACTCAGCGCCACGCGGGTCCACCAGCGAACCGTCTACCTCACTCACATTGACCCAACAGGGCACTGCAATCGAAAACTTTGGATCGCCCAAAAGTGTCCACATCGTCGTATTAACGGGATCTTCACCCTCACGAACACCATGAAATACAGCCGCCGACACCGTGGTTGTCCGACTGATTGTGTTGTCCGTCAAAATGACTGATGGAATTTCACCTGCTAACCCGTTCACGGTTCCGGGATACGGCTTTCCGTCTGGCCCAGAGAGATCTCTGCTTATATTACGCAGAATGTAAGAGACATTGATTCCATCTTTTCGCAACGGTCCCAGAAGAGTGCAAGCCTGCGAAAATCGTTCTGAGGAGTAGATATCATCCAACTGCTTCGATTCTGGCGATGGCGACACGCCTCGCGCAGTCGTTGCGAAATTGGCTCGCACCAAGTAACCATTCGGGGCCGTTTCGGGGTCGTTCGCATCAAACATCGCATGCGACGATGGCCCTGCCTCGAACATCGCTGCACCCCCATGAGCATCGATCACTCCAAAATTGGCATTGGTCTGCCGCCCCTCGCCATCTGTCTTCTCCAGCAACTTGCGAAAATCTTCAACCGAGGCACAGGTCTGCAACGCAAGCTTCATCAAACCACCGTTGCCTAGACCGGACTTTGATGAACTCTTCTCATTTTCACTTTGATCATTGAGATCTTTACTGAGTGAATTTTCAATGCAGAAGCCCGTCTCGTTAACGCCCATCCACACCGACTTCCTACTGCCAGCATTGACAACAGCTAACACGCGATACTTACCATCCCCAAAAAGCACGAGTTCATTATGCCGAAAGGATGTATCGCGATTTTTCCAAAGAATCGGCCTGCCATCGTGAGTCACTTTTCCACTGATTACAGCTGTGGTGCAAGCGGGGCTCATCCGCGCAAAAAACAAACCAGCGAGGAAAAGCAGAACCAGAACGCTCACACGGTTCGAATGGATTCGTATCATTGCCCTACCACTTTTTTGGAAACACCTGAAAAGCCACACAGACAAGCTACCATACCGGCATGCGTCATTGTGTGATCGAACCCAATAACGCTTGCACCCAACCCTCAAGAAGGCGCGACAGAGACTGAACTAAACCAGAATCGCATATAACCTAAATTCCGACGATTCATACAAAGGCCTCGCCAAACGTAGGCCTCACATCTGTAGTCCTATGAGAGAGATTTTCAGCGTGATTGTGACTGGGGACTGAAACTCAGACCGGCACCTGCGATCATAAATCGAGCATTTGTGCAGCTTTCAAACGGCATGGTCAATGCTCGGGCCCGTGATCGACTTACCGGCAGGCCGAAACGACAGAAAACATACAGAACCACCAAAACGAAACTGGTTCTCTCAGTCGAGGCTCGACGAAAACATCAGATTCGGCATAGCGACCATGCGTGGCAGCGGTCTAATGCGTGGCAGCCTCGACATAAAAAAAGGCAGACTGCATGGAATGCAATCTGCCAAAGCGGAGGACACGGGGCTCGAACCCGCAGCCCCTTGCGGGGTACCTCAGTTCCAGTGAGGCCGCTCACCAATTCGCTTATCCTCCGGGTGAACTTTTCCACATTCTTGCGAGCGTTTCAGTTCTGTGCAATGACACATAACGCACGGTGACACATAACGCACAGTTTTCTGAACAACCACTCACAGGGTCAGTGCATGGAGACGATCATTTGATCAATCAAACGCGTTTGCTGCGCCGCTGATCAACTTGATGAACTCCGTGTTATTTTCAAATCGACCAAGCTGTTTCGTCAACTGCTCCATCGCATCGCAGGGGTGCATGCTACTGAGCGTTCGCCGCAGCATGGTCACCGCCTCATAAGTTTCTTCATCGTGCAACAGTTCTTCGCGGCGAGTACCGCTTTGCGAGATGTCAATCGATGGCCATACGCGTCGATCTGCCAACCGACGGTCTAGCACCAACTCCATATTTCCAGTTCCTTTGAACTCTTGGAAAATCGCCTCGTCCATACGACTATTCGTATCGACCAACGCCGTACCCACGACAGTCAACGATCCACCTTGCTCAAACGCACGAGCGGTCGCGAACAATTTTTTCGGGATATCCATCGCTTTGATGTCCAAGCCACCCGTCATGGTGGCTCCTCCGCGACCTGACCTTCCAACCCATTTATTGAAAGCGCGAGCCAATCGCGTGATGGAATCCAACATCAGGAAGACATCCTGGCCCATCTCAGCAAGCCTGCGAGCACGGTCGATCGTCAATTGGCTCAAACGAACGTGGCTCTCCACATCCATATCGAGGCTGCTAGCGATGACCTCACCACCGACGACATTACGACGCATGTCGGTGACTTCCTCAGGTCGCTCATCGATGAGCAGGACCATTAACTTGACGTCAGGATGATTGGCAGCGATGCCGCTGGCGATGTCCTGCAACATGACTGTCTTTCCACTTCTTGGTGGTGCAACAATCAAGGCACGCTGACCTTT
>CAXGRW010000603.1:0-3657 GCA_964012125.1 uncultured Rhodopirellula sp. | reverse complement strand
GGGTCGTGAGTGGCTGGTGATCTAGCACGAGGTCTTCGATAATGGTTTTGTCTTTCTGCTTTCTAATGTGTTGCAGTAGAAAGCCTTGCTCAATGAAGTCGTTGTTAGGGTTTGCCCACGCAGAAACGATGTGCCCCGTAATTTTGGGTCGGTCATCGACTGCGATGCGGAAACATTGGTGGTGCCACGGTTCGGTTATTTCTCCAAAGCGAAACGTGACCTCGATGATCAAGTCTCTCGCGGTGATGCCTTGGTAAGATGCAACAGGCGTGTGACCCATTTTGGGATTCCACGTTGACCGCCAGACGTTCGCTTCTTCAGATCGTTGCCACCCCCCTGCCGCGGCTCTTAGTTTTGTTGAACCGAGGAATTTGGCGGTAGTTTTTCCACCGCGTTCCAAGGAGCCGTCGTCATCCAGAATCAGAGTGCCACGCTCTGCCAAGCATGTTTCAATGGGATTCATGTTTAGCTGCCCACGTTCCTGTGCGTTAGCAGCATGGACCTGTGCGTTAGCAGCATGGACCTGTGCAGCACAAAAAAGTGCCAGCAGACAATAGGATCGGGCGACTTGAAGCATCTGATTCATAAAGTATCTGAACGGTATTTGCATACTTATCTCAGGGTGAGTGCTGCCGGTCGGTTGGATAGGAAAACCTACTTTGTTTTGTCGCTCGGTCCCGGTAGTGTGACGCCCTTCGGCAGGAATGAAACTTCGCGGTCGTTTGAGACGGCTTTGCCTGGCGTACATCGACCCTGGATGACCTGTTCATTCAGCAACTTGATCAACGCTGAGGCTCGCTCTGGTTCTTGCTGCACCAAGTTCTGTCGTTCGCCACGGTCGGTGTTTAAGTTGAAGAGTTGCATTGGTGGCAGGCCCTGTTTCTTGGCATCCGGTTCCCGTGGAGCACTCCAGCCACCACTTCCTGCAGCGAGGCAGAGTTTCCAGTCGCCCTCACGGATGGAGAAAGATCCGCCAATGGAATGGCTGATCAGATTTTTCCTGCCATTGGAATTTCCCTTGAAAGCTGGCATGAGACTGAAGGAGTCCTCACCGCCTCGATCAACAGAAGTTTGATTCGTGAGTTCTCGCATCGTGGCATAGAGGTCTGTCAGGCAAGCAAGTGTGTTGGTCGTTTGCCCTGCTTCAATGCCGGCGGGCCAACGCACAATGAAGGGGACGCGGTGGCCACCTTCGTAGATGTCAGCTTTGTGTCCCCGGTAACCTGCGCTGGGATCATGGCCGTGCTCTTTCAGAACCTTGAAATTCCCTTGTGGCGAGCAACCATTGTCGCTTGTGAAAAAAACCATCGTGTTGTCATCAATGCCTGCCTCTTTCAGTGCTGTTAGTAGTTCACCCATATGGTGGTCCACTTGCATCACGAAATCGGCATAGGGATTCATCCCGCTTGCATCTTTGAACGGCGGGACAGGAACAATGGGGGTGTGGGGTGCGGGCAGTGGTAAGTACAAGAAGAAAGGCTTGTCGCCTTTCGCCCGGGTCTTGATGTGGGCAAGGCTTTTTTCAAATAGGTGAGGTAGGACATCATCAATGTTGAAATCTGGACCGATCGGACCCTTTCGATACCAGCCGTAGGCGTCCTCCTTACTCGTGACTCCTTCTTCACGTTCTGGGATAGCTGTAACCTTGCCTGTATCAACCCATACGTAAGGTGGCATATCAAGAGATCCACAGTGGCCGTAGTATCCATCAAAGCCATTGATATCAGGTCCGTTCTTCACGGGTTGAGTGAAGTCGATTTTTTTACCCTTGCCGTTGTCAGCAGGGACTTTGGTCCAATCCCAACCCAGATGCCACTTACCTATCATCTGAGTGTGGTAGCCAGCATCACGCATTAAGTGTGCGACGGTGGCGCGGTCAGCTGGAATCAGGTGCTCACTTGTGCCGCTGAGTACTCCTCTCGCTAGTCGGGATCGCCAGTTGTACCTTCCGGTTAGTACCCCGTATCGGGTCGGAGTGCACACAGAACTGGGTGAATGGGCATCCAGGAAAGTAATCCCCTCCTGAGCCATCTTCTGCAAATGAGGCGTTTTTATTTTGCAGTCAGGATTGGTGGGTTGCAGGTCACCTATCCCAAGATCATCCGCCATGACAAAAATGACATTGGGTGATTTCTTAGCCTCAGCAGCGTAAAGCGAGAGACTAGTAAGACAGAGGATGCAAACAAGTATTCTAGTGATCATGTTCCAAGTTTCTTCTATTGTTTTGAGCGTCTAAGCTTTCATTATATCAGCAGGTATTCATGTCGCGGAGAAATAGCATTGGCCAATGCTGCCGGGATGGAATCGTGCTGATTGCCTGCCCCGATTACTCTTTATCTTCTGAATGACTCGCGATTTCATCCAATTCACTCAGTTTTACACGCATGCTGAGGATGTAAGGAGCTTCGTCTTGAATCCAATGGCCATACGTAGTGACGACGAACGTATCGTCCGGCAAAACCTCGACACCCGGATAAGTGGTGTCATAGCCTTTTGTGTTGTCTTTGAATCGAACCGAGTACTGGCCGTTGCGACCTTGGACAATGTCGTCCCAGGTGCCCACCCATGCGACCCAGTCACCTTCATAAGGGCGGCCTTTGCGACTGGCCGTTGGTGAGTTGCAGCGAAAGCTGATAAGCAATCTTCCGTCAGCCGAATATTTTCCAGTATGACGGTCACCCGTCAGGGAAAGCGGCAACTCACGTGGCACCGTCCATGTCTTGCCTTCGTCTTCTGAAAAGATAACGTGCGAGTTTTTGCGTCGTGAATTTTCGCGCAGAAGGACAGCCAATTTAGTTCCATCTGGAGAGCGAATGCAGCCTGGTTCACAAAGATGGATTTCTGAGGATTTGTAGACCGCTTCAGGTGTCGACCATGTAAGCCCGCCATCCACGGAAAGGGTTTTGTAGAGTGTAAAAGTTCCTGTCCGCTTTGCGTTTTTGGAGAAGAATCTGCCGTCGTCATGGAACATTGCCATGTAGTGGCCTTTGCCGGTCTTTAATGGCTCGACAAATCCCATCACCACAATGCCACCCCAATCTCCGGCAGATTGCAGTTCACTCCAGTGGGCACCGTCGTCTTCAGTAACAGCCAGTCGTGCCGGGTATAAACCTGACCACATGATGATCCGTTTCTTGCCTTTTGCATCAACCACGCGATGCAGGGTTGGAACTTCCTGCGAGGTGGACCAGTTGCCTGGTGTGGGTAATCGATCGCTCCAAGTCAGACCTCCGTCGTCGCTTCGTTTGTACATGATGGCACCGCGTCCATGCCCTTTGGGATAGACGCAGAGAATTGTCTTGCCATCCTCCAGCAGACAGGTGGTCGGATGGCCAAGGTATTGACCTGCTTCGCGATCGACGATTACTTGCCGATGAGTCTGGTCGTTCAAGTCGATGGTTGTTGGGTAATCAATTACCGTTGTTGCGTCGTCAGCGGCGATTCCAGTTGTTGGCAGACTCAGAAATGAGGCACACGCAAACTTGAATAGTACAGCAGCGAAAGTAGGGATTTTCATGAATGTCGTCTCAGCTGTGTAATGGATTTGGTGATCCCATATCCACAAAGTTGGAAGGTTGGTGATCAAGGTCTCCATCCTTTTTGGCAAAGCACATTTGCAGGAATTGGGGCAGGCCATTTCACCGGTTGGTCGGTTGA
>CAXGRW010000602.1:0-3658 GCA_964012125.1 uncultured Rhodopirellula sp. | reverse complement strand
GAGCAGTCCATTCGCAAGTCAGTTGCGTCCTACGTCGCAGCGTTCAACCGTCAGGATGCCAAGGCTGTTTCCAGTCATTGGTCGCCCGAAGCCGTTTATGTGACACCTGTCGATGGACGCAGACTCACTGGTCGAGAAGCAATTGAAACTCAGTTCAATAATGTATTTGAAAATACGAACGATTTGAAAATCGATGTCGTGGTTGAGGCGATTCAATTTGTTTCGCCAAATGTTGCCGTTGAGCAGGGACAGGCGACGTTTCGGGGACCTGATGTTGAGGACCGAGTCACGCAATACTCAGCGGTGCATGTTCGTCGAGATGGTGTTTGGCTTCTGGATCGTGTCGAGGAAAAGGTCGAAGATGTTCCCTTGTCGAATTACCAACATCTAAAACAACTGGAGTGGTTGGTCGGTACGTGGGTCGATCAGGATGATACAGGCCGAATCGAAACGGTTTGCCACTGGACCAAGAACCAGAATTTTCTGCATCGCGCTTTTACCGTTTCTGATCAACAGGGCGTTCACCTATCTGGGATGCAAATCATTGGTTGGGATGCAGTTGAAAAACGGATTCGTTCATGGACATTTGATTCAGACGGAGGTTTTGCAACGGGAATCTGGTCAGCTGATGAGACCGATGCCAAGGAGCCAACAAATTGGCATGTGCGAAAGAAGGGGCATACCGCTACCGGCCACACGACTTCAGCGGTCAATGTTCTGAGTCGTCGAGGTGAGGGACGGTTTGCGTTCAAGTCAGTGAGCCGAACGTTCGACGGGCAGATCCTGCCTAATGTTGCTGAAGTCGTTGTCGTACGTCAGTGATGTTGTTCTTGCCGTTCGTGAGTGTCAGTGATTTGGCTGTTTTGCCAAGTTTGCAATCAAAAATTTTATTTAGTTTTCGCAGGTGTTTAAATGTATTTGCCATTAAAAAATCGTAGTCGCTTGATGGTTCACCAATCGTGGTGCTGTGTTGGGGTGCTGGTACTCTCGATGTCAATTGGCACTGAGCTGTTTGCTCGAGGTGGTGGTGGTCGTAGCGGTGGTGGAAGTGTTAGTCGTGGTGGCGGTGGGGCTTCGGCTAGTCGTTCACCTTCGATGAGCCGCCCCAGCCCATCTGCCAGCCGACCCAGCCCATCCGTTAGCCGTCCCAGCCCATCCGCCAGCCGACCCTCGACGCCCCCCAGTCGGCCCAATCCTTCGGCGACCCGTCCCGGTAGTTCCACGACCCGACCTAATTTGCCCAATGGGGGAACTCGTCCTTCGGTACCCGGTGGTGGTTCAATTGGTGGCGGAACATCGCGGCCTAATCTTGACTCTGGAAAGGTCGGTTCAGGAAGTCGTCCATCACAGAACCAGCTTCAGAGCTTTCTCGATCTTCCCGCCAGCGGCGGCAGCGGAGCTCGTCCGTCAACTGGAGCTCGTCCGTCAACTGGAGCTCGTCCATCAGATGGTGTGCGGCCGATGCCTTCCAACAATGCAGCAAGCGATTTCTTGCAAAATCGGGGTGCACAAGCGGGGCAGCTTCCGGGGCTCGCTGATCGCACGAATCTGCCTGGAATGTCGGAGACGCGTCCAGGGGCGGCTGATCGGGTAAGTGCAGCTGATCGGCAGGACCGAGTCGACAATCGTGGGACGCGTTCGGATGATCGAACCGATGGTCGTCAGGATCGAACAGGGACTCGTCAAGATCGACGAACAACTGGCACAGAGAATCGAGCCGCGCGAGTGGAGGACATGCCGCAGCGTACCCAGAATCGCTACGATCGACGTGACGAGGTAAGAGAGCAAATGCACGACCATTATCCTCGTTACGATTTTTACAAGGATCATCCTGACTACGCACGTTACCGCTGGAACCATCCCTACCACGTGGCGACGTGGGCTGCGGTAACGAATTGGTTTCCGTGGGGCTGGTCAAATTCGAGGCAATATAATTACGGCGGAAATGTCTATTACGACAACAGTACGGTGTATTACGAAGGGCAGCCCGTTGCCACGGCGGATGAGTATGCTCAGCAGGCAATGACAATTGCCGAGTCAGCTCCGGAACCTGCCGCGTCCTCGGAGTGGATGTCACTGGGTGTGTTTGCTTTGACGCAAGATGGAGAAGCGTCCGGGCCCGCGCCCACGCAGTTCTTGCAACTGGCTGTCAGCAAAGATGGTGCTGTGGCTGGTACTTTTAACAACAGTACCACTGACAAAAGTCAGGAAGTAGAAGGAGCTGTGGATAAGGAGTCACAGCGGGTGGCCTGGGTTGCCAAGGGCAAGCAGTGGCCAGTCATGGAAGCTGGTATCTCCGGTTTGACAGAGGATCAGGCGCCCGTCCTGATTCATTTTGAAAATGGAGAGACACAGCAGTGGTTGATGGTGCGTTTGGAAGAGCCAGAAGCACCAGCAGGAAACGCCAACTAGTCGTTTCCTTCTTCTTGGCTTACGGCAGATTGAAAATCACGGCACATTGGACTCTGTGCGCACCTGCGGATTGCAGGTCCTTGTTGGTCCGTGTGCCGTACAAGTACTCGATGCCCAGTGTGGTTCTCTTCTGTGGTTTGGCGAGTAGGTTGATCGCCATATAAGTTGTTTCCTTAACGGAATCGCCGGTTTGGCCGCTGGTGTTTTCAATGTTGTTGGCTGCGTAAGTGAAGTTGGAACTCAGTAAGTCGTTCCATTCGTGCGTGAACCCGAACATCCAGCCGAACATCGGTAGCAAGGCGGCACTTCCGCCTGTTACGGCTGCAGCATCTGGCAGTGATCGATAACTGCCAATGCCTTTTCCAAATAATACTTGTGAGTAGGCTTTTGTGCGTCCGGTCAACATGAGAACACCGGTGAAGTTCATGCCTCCGGCCGGCTTTGTGATGATGGTTTTGTTCGTTGGTTGAAAGCCCACTTCCCGAAACAGCGCTGCGGCCTGCAGTTGAATCAGATCGGTTGCCAAGCGAACGTGTCCGATAAAATCGGGGGTGGGTGAACGTGAGGTTCCAAGCGTAGGGTCAAGGGAAATGATGAACTGCGTGTCCTCGAGTGAGAGGGTGCCAGTGACAATGTCATCACAAATTGGGAATGTGTAGCGGGCTTGAGCTTGGCGGCGGTTGACAGACGAAACCGAGCCCTCGAAGTCAAGCGTGGCCGGAGCCGCTGCCACATCAGTAAATGCAGTCCATGACTTGCCAACCAGCAATCGGCCTGACTCGCCGTACGCTTGTCGCAATCGAAATGTGTCACCTGTACTGAAAAAGTCACCTTCTACGTAGATTTTGACAACCTCGCCTCCACCTTTCCAGCGTGTGTCAAAGCTGAGTCTCGATTGCCTCGCATGGAATCTGGAGTTGGTGCGAGGTAGGGCATCTACTGGAATTTTCGTGGTGTCGAAGGAGTCCGTCGAGTTGATTGGGTCGAAGTCATAGATGAAATCAGCTTTCACATAACCGCCAATTTTCATCGCTACATTTTGGCCATAGATAAGTAACCCATTCTTGAAGTCGGGCGCGCCGTACAAATCAACGCCCACGTTGAATTGGGCAACCGAGTTCACACCGGATGCCCCATATGCGGCAGATGACTGCATGACAGGTGCATTCAGCGGCATGTCGAAGGTGTCGGTGTTGTCAATCTGAAAATTTACTGTATCGATCTCGCTGAAGTCTGTTTGGCGGCG
>CAXGRW010000601.1:0-3660 GCA_964012125.1 uncultured Rhodopirellula sp. | reverse complement strand
TTTCTCGGCGCACCGAACCGCGTTGGCACTGAGGGACGCCTTGAGTTTTGGGGTAGTTCCTTCATTGCCTCACCCAGGGGTGAGGTCATGGCCAGAGGAAATCATGTTGATGACTGTCTCGTGACAGCAGATTGCGCCCTCGACGAACTTGATCTTGTTCGAACACACTGGCCATTTCTCAGAGATCGTCGTATCGATGCGTACGAAGGGTTGCTCAAGCGTTGGATCGACTGAGTTTAGATCGACTGGGTTCGGACGAGAGAGTTGAGTCTGGTTTGCACTTACGGACGCTCAGTAGCCGACTGAAGTGCCGTCGGCGTAAACCGCTTGGGCTTTGACTTCCACAAACCAGGTCTTGCTGTACTTTTTTACTTTGACTGTCAGCCCGTACTCGGTCTCTGGCGCGACTCCAACGGCTCGCTCGTCCTTCGCTTCAGCTGCTTCGTTGATTAGATTGAGGATCGTTTCATTGACTGCTGGGTAAAGCGGATTTGTGTGTGTATCGGCAAGTGCCAGTAACATTCCTGCTTGCACATCGTCGATGCTCCAGTCAATGGGCGGCTTGATTTGCAACTGGGCGGACCGTTTCAAGGCATTGCCGATTTCCCATGCTGCCTCGAACTCAATTCCGTTGTGCGTATGGGGCACAAGATACGACGGCCCGCTCTGCGAACGGACTTTCGACATCCGCTGCGCCGCTACGTTTCCACTGATGGGACCCTTGATGACGGGAGGCGAAGTCTCAGGCAAGCAGCCTTGTGCTGTGAGCAGGCACAGAATGAAAAGGACGCAGGGGTAACGATGCATGGTGGCCTCACAAGGCGGAGCACGCAGAATCGGAAAAACGAATGTCACGTCTAGTGTACCGAATTGCTTCTGTCACCGCAGACGATCTGCCTACCCGTGATGGCTCGCCAGTTCTACTGTTTGGACGCCTATCGAGACGGAGTATAGAAATGCACCCATGTACTCAGTTGGTCAGTTGCACCAGCTCTTTGGGCCCTAGTCCACGGTTTGCGTCAATTGCCCTTTGCTCGGCCTCGGGCGAGACGAGGTTGTAAAAAACGTCCCTCTGCCTTGGTTCAAAACCTAGTTCCTCGATTGCTTCACGAATCTGGTCCAAGGACAGATAGTGAACCGTTCCGGCCTCCGCAACGACGTTCTCCTCAATCATCAGACTGCCCATGTCGTTAGCACCGAACAGCATCGCCAGTTGGCCCACTTTGAGCCCTTGGGTGACCCAACTACTTTGGATGCTTGGGATGTTATCCAAATACAACCGAGAGATTGCTTGAGTCTTCAGGTACTCGAAAGAGCCGACGGCTGGCAGGTGGGATAACTCGGTATTGTCGGGCTGAAAAGTCCAGCAGATGAAAGCGGTGAATCCGTTGGTCTCATCTTGCACTTGCCGCACTCGCTCGAGGTGCTCGATTCGTTCGGGCAACGTTTCCAGGTGTCCGAACATCATGGTCGCAGTACTGATGCCACCAAGCTGGTGCCAAACCCGCATGACCTCTAGCCACTCATCAGTCATGCATTTTCCGCGTGTCAGTTCCGAACGTACTCGGTCAACCAAAATCTCGGCACCGCCTCCGGGAATACTGCCAAGTCCGGCAGCTTTCAGCCTCTCCAGCACCTCCCGCAGGGACATGTTGTTGACTTTGGTGAAGTGGTGTAGTTCAGGCGGGCTGAAGCCGTGGACATTGACCTCCGGAAATTTGTCTTTGATATCGCGAAGCAAGTCTTCGTACCACTCGATCTTGAATTTTGGATGGAGTCCACCCTGCATCAATATCTGGTTCCCGCCTAGTGCGACCGTTTCTTCTACCTTTTCGAGCAGCTGCTCTCGTGACAGGACATAACCTTCGTCACTTTTCGGGCCTCGGTAGAAAGCGCAGAAGTTACACACAGCGGTGCACACGTTGGTGTAGTTGATATTTCGATCAACGTTGTAGGTTCTGTACGGTTCAGGGTGCATGCGGCGTGATACTTGATCGGCCGCTGACCCGATTGCTGCCAAATCATGACTTTCGAGCAATGCCAGACCGTCGTCCGGCGAGAGTCTTTCGCCAGCGATTGCCTTGTCCAGAATGTCGCGAATGTTGTTTGTTCCAGAGGCGATCATAGAAATTCTTCGAGTGAGTTAGGCGTTGATTTTATCGGTAGCCGGAACGAGGCCCAAGTCGGCGGCACGAGAGCGGAAGGCTGCCAAGCCATTACGTTCACCCGGTCCGAGCCTGAAGTGTAGATTTTCTGCGAAGTAACGATGCAGGTCTTCCTTGGTCAGCCCATGACCTGCAGCTTCCTCCATGGCGATTGTTTCCATGTGTTCGCGGCCTGAGTCACGACTGGCTTCTAGCATCTGCTCCAACGACTCACGGTCGATTCCGTCGCCGTTTCCGGCTCCCCAGATTCCAGGACGAGCGACCCACATCGCAAACACGAATGGCAGTTCGGTCCAGCGACACCACCGATCTCCCAAGTCCCAAATCTCACGGTACGTGCCGCGGGCGGGGTGCATGGCACGGTCACCGATCAGCATGATAGCGTCCGCGTCGACGTCCTCGGGTTCCTGATCGATTCCCAAGGACACTGTTTCAGGATGAAGCCCGTGCATTTCGTGAAGCAGCACTCGAACCATCGCAGCGCTGGTTCGGCTACCTTCGTCCAGTGCCAGACGCTTGATTTGCGGCACGGGAACGCGGCTCAGAAGCCTTACGCTCCATACAGGCCCTCGGCATGCGATTGCGGCATCTGAAACGACCTCGTAGTCGTCGCCACGAAAATATTCCACCGATGGTATGAGAGCCACGTCCAGTTCGGCCGTGCGGAGTCCGTCGGCGAGGCGACTCGGAAGATCGAGCGTCAAGCTGCCCTGATCCCCCAATCGCTCCTCGAGCGTGTGGATCAGCGGCTTTGTATTCAGATAAGAAACAGCACCTATTCGCAACATGATCGCCTACCGTTGTTCCGTCATTTACACATTTACAAGATTCTCTAATTCGCCATCGTTTGTTGCAATAACCGCAGTATATACCCGATCCGCAACTTGAACGTCGCCCTCTGACTCTGCATTTGAGGGAAGCTCCTGTTGAGGTGGCATTAGGCCTGCAGATGTGCTGATTCACCGCATGAAACTCACCGATTCTTCGCCGCTTTGCCCCATTACACACTCTGGGGCAGTTCGTCGGAAGCGGTTACCGTTTGCAAGGTTCCGTTGGTGGGATCGTGGAATTGAATTCGTTGAGCTTGTAGTAGGATGTGATCGCACTGGCGGGCTTTGCCATCAGAGCCACGCGTTTCAAGTTCAGAAACAGGGCCTTCGGAGGCGGCTGGGGCCTCTGAGTCGCCCGATTGTGCAGGCTCGTCGCTGGATCGAGATTTCGATCGTGGTAGGTCACCCTGTGAGTGATCGGTGGTTTTGCCCATCTCAGCCGCAAAGTTGCCCGATTCGTCCACCATCTTTTGTCCTCCGTATTGCCAGTCACCGATGATCGGGAAACCTCGGTGGGCAGTTTGGAGTCGGAGCTGATGCATGCGGCCGGTCAGCGGTGAAAGTTCCAAGAGGCTGCGATTGGTCGCATAGTCATACAATCGCAAACTCGCCCTCGTCTCGGCGACTCTCGCGCCCTCTGATCCCGGTTGCACGATCTCTGCGTG
>CAXGRW010000600.1:0-3673 GCA_964012125.1 uncultured Rhodopirellula sp. | reverse complement strand
AAAAAGTCAGAGCAGGAACTGAATCCGGATTCTGCGGGAAGATTTTCCTATCAGGGTTTGGATCGAGTGATGCACGAGAAAGCCCGTCTCGGAATTCTGGCTTCGCTCGCTGCTCATGCGGATGGCGTGCTCTTTAACGATCTCAAGGAACTTTGTTCCTTAACCGATGGCAATCTGAGTCGGCATCTGGGAGTTCTGGCTGAGGCTGGATTGGTCGAAACTTGGAAGGGTAGCAAGGGCACCCGGACTCAAACCATGTATCGACTCACCGATGAAGGGCGAACCAAATTCACGGAATACATCACTGTCCTGGAACGGGTGGTGGCTGACGGAAAACCGGCGGTCAGGAAGTCCAGTGCGGCGGAAACAAAATTGTCAGGCGGTTGGTCTTCTGCTTGAGCTGGTGTTCCGGGTTTCCCCACATGAATTTGTCGGGGCACAAAGCTTCCAAAATCACTGTTATTACATTGCAGGTTATCGACGAGAACAACAGCATGAAAATCATTCGAGCTACTGACATGGGAATGTGCTTTGGCGTGCGGGATGCTTTGGAAATCGCCAATGGGGTGTCGGATCCGACGGAGGTCACGATTCATGGTGAGCTGGTTCATAATCCTCGTGTGATTCATCAACTGGATGTTGCAGGCTTCGTGCAGGCCTCAGAAACGAATCGAGAGAAAGTGTTTGAAAATCCGGTCGTTTTGATTACGGCACACGGAGTGAGTGACAAGGAACGTGCCCGACTGAAACTGAGTGGCAAACAGTTGATTGACACTACCTGTCCGCTTGTCCGACGAGCACACGACGCTGCCATGCAACTGGCTGCAGAGGGCCGCCATGTATTGCTGATCGGCAAGCCGGGGCATGTTGAAGTGCAGGGAATTATTGAAGATCTGGATTGCTATGATGTGATTCCGGATGTCCATGCCGTGAAGAAGTATGATAGTCAACGTATCGGTATCGTCTGCCAAACTACGATGCCATCGCATTTGCTAGATGAGGTCCGGAAAGAAATCAAACTCCAGAATAATGAAGCCGATATTCGTTTTGTGGATACTGTCTGTCATCCGACAAAGCGGCGGCAATCAGCAATGCAGGATCTCATTCAGCAAGTCGACGCAGTCGTGGTCGTCGGTGGGCGTAATTCGAATAACACCCGCCGCCTTGCAGAGTTGTGTCAGAAGCATGATGTGCCAGCTTTTCACATTACCTGTGCTAAAGAACTTGATGCAGTGTGGTTTGAGGGCTTTGAAATCATCGGACTGACGGCGGGTACGTCAACTCTCGATTCCACGATCAACGCAGTGCATGAGAGACTTGAGAAATTGACTGGCACAAGCAAGTCGGGTGTCATCGGCGGTCAGGCTTCAGTACCAGTGGTCAAGCAGCAGCATCTCAATGCAAACTGCAGTGAAAGGTAAGGCAGCGGATTGCCTCGTTATCTCTTTCACTGTCCTGTCTTTGCATTGGGCAGGTTTTGGGGATTGGCAATCAGCATCTGGATTTCGGTGACGTATTTTTTGGGGTTACCCTTGAATATCATGCCGGGACCTTTCAGGTAGACTTCCCGTGTAGGCTTGGTGATCTGATGTTCCTGCTGGCGCGCGAACTCAATGATCTTGTTGTAGGCCCGCCCAATTTGGTCGTAGGGACCCAAGTGGATTAACGAGATACATGGTCCTCCGGAAAGTTCTCGAACTTCAATATTTTCCGTACTGCTGCCCTGCCGAATTGGCATGCACACTTCGTAGTCCGCATCGTTCTCCTTGTACTCAGAATCATGATGCAGCATGAGTGCTTTGCCACAGATGTGACGACCAAATTTTCTGCCCAACTGGGAAAATCCTTTTCCTGCGTCACTGTATTTTCCAGTCATTCGTATTGCAGCCACCAAGACTGGTTCAACGGATTTGTATTCCACCTCGGGTGTGTTTGAGGCCAATGTTTGATCTCGCCTTGAATGGGATTTGTATGGATTTTAAACCGCTATCGTGGTCAGGATTCAATGAGATGCCTCTCCTGAGGTAAATAGTGTAACTGTGATTCGTTCTCCGATGCGGGTTTGATCCGGGGAGGCGATTGTAAACTGCTGGCAGGTGGGTATTCCGTACGCTTCTCTTCACGAGTGGTTTGTTCGAAACGGGCTATTTCAGACGACCAGTTCCAGTGGGGTGGATTGTCAAACGGACCAGTGCGTTTCTTCTTCTTCGGGTTCTTCGTCAGCATCCAATGCTGCCAAGTGTTCGGCGCTGAAGTATTTTGCAGCCAGCATCCGGATTGGCACAAGCAATGCGATGAAGATGGGGAATAGAATTCCAATCACGCTGCTTTTGACAATCCAAAGAACAGCCAGACACACGACTTGTAATGCTGTGAAGGCGTGAATGGTCTTAGTGGGGACTCGGCGGATGTAGTGCGTGATGGGATACAGATCGGGATCTCTCAACCAAAGGCTCAGGCGTTCAAAGAATTGGTTACCTGACATGGACACAACTCCCATGAAGAGGAACAGGCCATACAAAACAGCCATTGGGATCTCTTTCAGCAACGGCAACAGCAGCAGCGACAGTCCGATCAGTAAGTGGATTGCCAGGCCTGTCATCCGGTTTTCCCGGAGGTGGATGATCCGCTCGTGAGTTTCACCTGCAGGAAGAACGACTTCGTCCACAGTGGCAAGGCTGCGGACATGGTTCAATGATCTGACCGTAGCAGCGACCAGCCATGGCAAGCCAAACATCGAGCAGACTGCCAACAGGATGCCGACGACGCCGAGGTCCAAATGATAGGCTTCACCTTTATGCAGGCGATGATCTGGACTATTCACGATACGTGCCGTGATATTTTGATCAAGGAATACCAAGACGGTGACCAAGATCGCTGGACCTGCGGCTGCAAATTTCGCCCATGTTGGCAAAGAAAACAGATCAACGGTCCACCCACGGCCATCGGTGGTGCCGAATACATCTGGCGCAGGTAAGACTTCGAGTGACACCTCATGGAGCCACATTGAAATGATGGTCATGGTCGCAATTGCAGTCGCAGGGCCGAAATCTGCGATGAATTCATGGATTCGCGGACGCAGGTAGCTGCTACGTCTGAAACGTGAAAGGCTTATGGCAGTGTAGAAAGTTCCAAGAGCAAGAAGCAACGACAAGAGTGCCGTGTCTTGGTCCATCTGGACGTCTCGGTTCTGAAAAATATTGACCAGCGACTGATAGCTTCATAGATGAAAATGATGGAGATCAATGCTGAGAAAATTTCGTCAGTGAACCGAGTGAAATATCGCATCAGACAACTTGCCTGAGTTATCGCCAGGATCAAAACGAATCCAGCGGACCAGAGGCCGACCCACGCATAGGCTGCCAGAAACGGAAGATTCAAATCCGAACACAGGCGGTAAAGAATTGCGGTGAACACAAGCAAGGGGCCAGTACCGCCAAGGATGATTAATGGCTGGCCCGAGAACAACGCAAACATAACTCCACAAAAAGCGGATGCGACAATCATGGCAGTTCAACTTAGCTGCCTTCTGGACTTTGTTGGCGGCTTTGTTAGCGTTCTGCATTTCCGTAGACAACTCGCAGACCAACGCGTTCCCGAGCCATGGGGTCCACTGTTCTGTGGACCGTTGATCTGCAGCTTCCTTCGTAGGAGTTCCAGCGACCACCGCTAC
>CAXGRW010000599.1:0-3675 GCA_964012125.1 uncultured Rhodopirellula sp. | reverse complement strand
AACTCAGTGTGCCATGGTTTTGAAAAAGATCCCGACTACATGTTGCTCAGCAAGAGATTAAATATTGCTCAGCAAGAGATACTGTTCAGGGCTATCGGGGCAAGGCGCCAAGCCGCACATCAAAAAAGTCGTGAAGATGTTGGCGGCGGTAAGAAAGATGACCAAGGCACATACAGCCATGACTGGTTTGCTCATCGGACGCGGCGACGCGGGTGTGTTGAGGTCAAAGTGTTTTTCATAAAACATCATCAGACCCACCACGCCGATCGTCGCCATGAAAATCACCAGTCCCCATGTGTACAAGTGCCACCCGAAGACAGGAGAACCATAACCAGGTCCATTCGGATTGCCTGGAGCGATGTGCAGCAAAATCTGACGTGCCGAGACAGCGGCGCCGAAAATGGCACTGAAGATCGTAACCGCGTAATGCGATGTGCGTACGCCGAACCGAAGATTCATCATTGCACCAATTGCAACGCCAAGCATCGCCAGTCGCTGTAAAAGACAAAGGGGGCACGGAAACTCACCCTCAATAAATTGAATCCAATAGGCCCCGATCACCGGAATGCAGATTCCGGTGGTTAAGAGCATCAGGATCCACTCGCCGGTTGTGTTTTTTATAGCTGTCAAAAGTTGAGCTTCAGTGGATCGGTGATGTGGTGGTTGAACCAGAAAATGCCTGCTGTGAGGGTGGCCAGCGACAGCAGGAAGACGACTTTCCGGTTGCCAAACCAGATGGCCAGCATGGTGAGGAAAGCCAGAACGAAAAGCGCGGTCATCATTTGGGCGGAACCTGTCTTCAGTGAGCTGTTAGTTGTGCTTGGGTGGGCCGATGAGAGGACGTAGGGGGTGCAGAGGTGTTCATCGCCTCTCTCTCTAGAATACCTGCGAATCAGCGGTGATTGGTGCTTGAGGGGTCACAAAATCCAGATTTGTCGTGCGGGAATGCTTGCCTGCACGGAAGTGAGAGACTGGGAAGAAGGCCTTGTTGGTAGCGATCGGGTCACAATGGCGATGGTCGGACAACTGCTGCTGCATGGGGGGCAAAGATCGAGCATTCTGTCGTCAACATTCTGTGGATTGAACGAAACACGTGGTCTGTGATTTTCAATCCAGATTCGTGTGACTCACGATGTTGAATCAATGGACTGGCTGGGGATACTTGGAAGCGGTGGTTCGGGGCATGTATCGGCTTGCCACAGGTCTTCCACTTCCTGCCCGCCCGCATCGTAGCGCAGTAGTAGATAGACACCACCAAGCAGACTCCAGAGTGCTGTCAGTAAAACGACGACGGGCAGGTAGTCAAGCAAGTTGGAGCTTGTGACAACCATGCCTTCAGCTGCATGAGCAAATTCAAGGAGTTGGCTATTGATTTGGATCGCAGTTTTTGTGACTCCGATAGCCAAGATGGATATGATGCTCGCGATGATCGCACTGACGAGCAAGTAAGTAGCTAAGTGAAGCGGTCGACGGAAAAGGTATTCGTAGCCGCGGCTCAGCGAGTCCATCGCGTCTGGATCACGCTCGTTCGCCAAGGCTCCCCAACTCAAAGGGATTGCCACATTCGCACCAAATGCCAGTAAACCACAGGGGATGGCGAACAGAAGTGTTGCCCCTGCCAGAAGTGAATTGAGCCACGTGATGTCACCGACAAATCCTGTGATCCAACCGATCATCATGATCAGCACCGCAAAGACCCCGACGCATCCCAAAGGAACAACGGCCGCAAGCCATGCGGCAAGCGTGCGTGACAGGGCAAGAGAAAGGGCGGCTGACAAAGGCATCAGTGGGCGTCCGGCCGTGAGGAGTCCGCCTTGCCGGGAAAGCAGAAGCGCTACTGGTGTCCAGACAAAAACTGACCAGCCAATTCCCAGCAGTTTTTTCCACCACACGATTTCTGGATCGCCATCGAAAACGGAAGCAGGGTTAAGGTGCGCGATGAAGGCAGTGAAAAAATTGAACTGTTGATTTGCGGTCGATGCAATTTCCGGAACTACAGGGGTGGTTTGATCCAAAGCCAGCAGCGTGATACCAATTTTCCAAACGACAAGCGTCAGCGCAACGAGCCCCAACAATGGGGGCGATCCGACCACGCGTAGAACCCGGATCAGCCGAAGCCACGGGAAAACGTCAATCCATTCACGTAGGCGGGCTAAAAGGCCTGTCTCCAGGTCATACCCGTCATGCACCTGATTTTCGTTTTTCGCTGAAGAGTCTTCGGGGGTCATCGAGCGAGGATCTTCGCCTGTGGCGGTTGGTGAACGGGTTTGCAATATCAAGCGGGATTGTATCAGGTAGCCACAAGGTTCCGTTAGACAGGTTTATGGAAACAATCTCAGATGCATCCTCGATTGATTAGGGCGGATTTCAGGGTCAATCAGCTCTTTTAAGCTGCGATCAAGAGTCAGGTTGATTTCTGAATTGTGCTCACATGAAATGGAGGAAGCGATCGTTTGCACGCTGATCCTGCCACGTCGATCTGTCAGAAAGCTTGGGCATTGCGGCGGGATTATTGTGGCGAACCCTGGATTCAACTGCTCCGATGGTTGCCCTGGGGATCAGGGAGGTAACGCGCCCTGGTTCTTTCGCAACCCAGCCTGTGGCTGAAGGAAAACCGGTAGCTCATTGTTGATCGCATGCGAGCGATTTTGCTGCGTTTGTTCCGTTTTCGAAAGATTGTTAGGTTTTCTCTTATTTGTTTTGGGCTGACCGGAGAAATCTGCGAATGGGTCTGGGAAGTTCTCTCCATGCTAGTTAGCTTGAAGGTATGGCCGACATCAACAAATCTGATACCAACCGATCCATGGAACAGGAAGCGGACCGCTTCCTAATTGAACGCATTCGGGACGGAGATTCTGAAGCGTGGCAAAATCTGATTGATCGCTACGAAGGACGTCTGATGGCGTTCACAAATAGTCGGATCAGGAATCGAGCCAGCAGTGAAGACATTGTTCAGGAAGCGTTTGTCGGATTTCTGGTCAGCTTGCCGAACTATGATGGCGGCCGCCCATTGGAAAGTTATCTGTTTTCCATTTGTGCTTATAAGTTGACAGATCATTTGCGACGTGAGGGACGCCGACCCTCTCTGCAAATGCATGGTCGCAGCAGTACTGCTGGGCAGATCGAACCGGTAGGAGTTGATCGGGTTGCCAGTTCGATTGCGCGAAGCGTGGAAAGGAAAGCCATCGAAGAACAAGCAGTGCGGGATGCTATTGCTGAGCAGATTGATCGTTGGAAAAAGACCGGTGCTTGGGTCAAGCTGCAGGTCATCGAGTTGCTCTTCGTGATGGGAAGAAACAACAAGGATGTTGCCGAGCAACTTGAGATTTCTGAACAGCAAGTCGCAAACTATAAAAGTGATTTTCAGATTCGACTGCGGGCCATCGTGCAGCGAATGGAGCTCGATGAAGGCGTGTTTCCTGAATTAGCCGACCCTGGTCACTGATTCGCAGTTTAGCTTGATTGCAGGCCAGTCATGGTTCCAGTGCTGCTGGCAAAACTGTCTGTTTCCAACCCGACTTGTTGCAACAGTGACACGTAAAGATTTGGAAGCGGGTAGTTCTTTCGTTTATCAAATGCCAGGTGCTGACCGTGTCGGAATCCTCCTCCCGATAGCAGTACAGGCATGTTGCGATTGTCGTGGTTGGATGCATTTCCCAGATTGCTCGTGAGTAG
>CAXGRW010000598.1:0-3677 GCA_964012125.1 uncultured Rhodopirellula sp. | reverse complement strand
GACCATCGACGCCACATTCAAGCAAGCTACGTCTGTCATCAAATCAAAGTGATGAAACGCCACCTTGCGAGCGTTAGCCTGCTTCTGCGAGACGTTTCACACGTGCAGGATCGTCGTCGCTCTTAGCTTCCTTCTGAAAGGCAATGCGATGAACTTCGATATCTTGGAAGCCGGCATTGGTCTCGAAGTCATTGAACAAATCAATCACATCCTGATCGATATGGACCGTGTCAGATCCATCAATGACCAGCTTTGCCCCTGACTCAATTTGCAGCAAAGCCGCCTGAATGTCACCTTTGTTCAGGAAAAAGACGCTTTCGGCCAGCGTCATCCGGTGAACAGTCCTTCCAGCTTCCTCCATCGTGGTCATCCAAAAGCTTTTTACATAGTTACTTTTCAGGATGAAGAAAATCGAAGCGACCAATCCAATACCAATACCCCGTAAGAGATCAGTGAAGAGAATAGCGGAAATCGTAATCATGAAAGGCAAGAATTGGTTCCACCCAAGCTTATACATTGCGAGAAATTTGGATGGATGTGCAAGCTTGTATCCAACAATGAACAGAATGGCTGCAAGGCTGGCCAGTGGGATGAGATTCAGCACAGATGGAATAGCTACGACGCAGACGACCAAGAATAAGCCGTGCACAAACGCTGCAAGTCGCGACTGTGCACCGGATTGAATGTTTGTCGAACTGCGTACAATCACCTGCGTCACCGGTAAGCCGCCAATGAGCCCCGAGCAAAAGTTCCCTACACCCTGAGCACGCAGTTCGCGGTTGAGATCAGTTTGCCGTCGTTGCGGATCGAGCTTATCAGTCGCCTCAGCACACAAAAGAGACTCGAGACTGGCGACGATCGCCAATGTCAAAGCCGTGATCAAGATACTTATAGCAGCTTGCAAACTCGTAATCCCAGCGGTCTTCACGCCTTCAGACGCAACGGAGGTAGCGTCTGCGTCAATCTCAGAGGGTTTGAAGTGTGGAAATGTTAACGCTACAGACTTGTCATACTGATAGAGGAAGCTATCTTTGCCGCTGAAGTCTGCTTCGGGAGTGTAAGTAAAAGTTCCATCTTGATTTAACGTAACGGTGCCGCCCGACGGACCTTCGACGAGAACCACGTTCGGTGACTCAACACTATCAACGTTGACGGCAAAAACGTCACCGCTCAGAGGAGTACCATTCGCAGTCCTCAGGGTCTCGTCATCCGCCTTAGCCGCCGCAGTCGTGCTACCATCGTTAGTTACTACGACTTCTATACGGGCTTCTTGGGTACCATCGGGCAAGGAGACAAGATGGTCAGTACTCAACCGCATCGAATCCACTGTCGAGAAACCCAGTCCCAACAAGATGCCAGCTACCACCGCTACCAATGGCCCCTGAATGATCTTTGAGAATGCAAATCGCTTGATCAGCTTGGTTTCCCAGAGAATTAGGATTCCGAGACAAACGACACTGATAATGATTGCGGTAGGCGTACTGGCTTGAATCGCATGAAGTAATTCAGAGAACGTGTTGTATCCGTCCGACTGCATGAAAGCCAAGTCACCTTCATAATCCTTATCATAACCAAAGGCGTGGGGTATCTGCTTAAGGATGATGATCAGCCCGATCGCGACGAGCATTCCTTTGATCACGGCAGTTGGAAAGTAGTATCCGATCGTGCCCGCCCTAAAACATCCGAGCAGAAACTGAATGAGACCTGACAAAAGAACAGCGAGCAGAAAATTCTGGAAGCCGAGATACTGAATGGCCGGCAACACGATCGCAACCAAGCCAGCTGCCGGGCCACTGACACCCAGCGACGAATTGCTGAAAAGGGTTACCACCAAGCCACCAACAATCCCTGCGATAATGCCCGAAAGTGCCGGGGCTCCCGACGCTAGAGCTATTCCCAGACACAATGGGATGGCTACCAAAAAGACGATTAACCCAGACGGTACGTCTGTTTTCCAATTCTTTAGTTCTTTTCGCATGACTCGATTCGTGAAAATTACTGAGTTGAGTTAGAAGAAAACGCCGCTGTTCCGGCTTAAAGTATAGTTCAACATCAACCCTACCAATGGTGTGAACCATGCGGCAGTGTTGGCGCCCGCCTCCCAATTGTGCCTTAGCCGTACCGCTTACGAATACCTTTTTGCGCAGCTGCGAGCACTCAGCACGCAAAACCAGAACCAATTTACCCCATGCTGTACAAGTCAGATGCGGTATTTCGTGAACAAGTGAGTAACGGCGGTAAACGCCAAAATGCAAGAAAAACATTACTATCGCAATAGCAAACAAGTGCGATTGGATAAAGCTCTTGAAACTGCCTTCCTACGCAACGCAATTAACGAAATCTTCACAATCCGAGTTCTGGCTCCCCCCCATCGCATTTCTGTCAAGCATAAGCAAATGGGAACCGGTAAACCGACCGAACACAAGGTAAGAAACATGCCGCGATCTACTCGAATTTTCATGATAGGGGCCACCATTATCCTGTACTCAACTTTGCTAGGCAGCCCTAGCCTAGTGAGCTCAGGGAGCCTAAGTGCTGACGAACCGCCGCGACGAATCGCTCTGGTGCACGAATCACTCGGGGCAATCACTGGAACTAGTGAATGGGATTGGTGGCAGGCACGCACCGCGTATATTCCAGGCAAGCGGCCGATGTGGCTGACTACGATGTCGGAAACCGGCAAGACAACGAGTCACGACTTTCACGACATCTTTCAAGCCGTCAGCCACGACCACGGCAAAACGTGGTCAGCAGCCGCGTTGGTTCCATCACTTCAGAGGCGGACAGAAGAAGACGGCTACCAAGTGGCGCCAGGCGATCTGTGGCCATCTTGGCATGACGCAACCCAGACCATTTTGGCCACGGGGAAAACATTTAATTTTCGTAATGGAAATAAGGAGGATTATCTACGCGAGAGGGTTTCCTACGCTGTAATGAAACGCAATAAATCATGGGGTCCACTGCGGTTCCTAAAACTGCCCACGCGTGACCATGCTGGTTACCCGATCATCGCCGCGAACGCGGGATGCACACAACGATACGATCTACCCGATGGCGACGTTCTATTACCCATTCGCTACGCTCGGAATCCAGAAAAACGAAATTACACAAGCACCATCGCACGATGCTCATTTGACGGAAACAAACTTCGTTATCAAAAACACGGCACCGAGCTCAACATTCCACAAGGGCGTGGGCTTTACGAACCCTCACTGACTTCATTTGACGGGAATTATTACGTAACGCTGCGTGCTGACCACACAGCCTTTGTTACCCACAGCACCGATGGCCTTCATTTTGCTCCAATCAAAGAATGGAAGTTCGATGATGGAAAACCCCTCGGAAGCTACAACACACAGCAGCACTGGGTCACCATCGGTGGTGGACTGTTTCTGGTCTACACTCGGCGCGGAGCCAACAACGACCACATCATGCGTCACCGAGCCCCCTTGTTTATCGGGCAGGTCAATCCAGAATCATTGCGAGTGATACGTTCCACCGAAAAAGTGCTGATTCCCGAAAATGAAGCAACACTGGGGAACTCCGGCATCTGTCGCATCAGCGACACCGAATCCTGGGTCACGTGTGGTGAAGGTCTTCTAAGACTGGGTAAACGAAAAGGCGAAAACAATAACGTGCTGGTAGTAAAAATCACAACCGAGCGGCTGCCATAACCC
>CAXGRW010000597.1:0-3691 GCA_964012125.1 uncultured Rhodopirellula sp. | reverse complement strand
AATGCCGTTCTCAAAGAAAAGCTCGGAAAGAAACGAATCTTGTTAACCGATGACCTGCGACGTCGCTTGGCCGTAAAAGGCAAAATCCTCGGCCGCAAACAACTCGAGTAGTCGGCACGCTGTTTACCCCCGACACGATCCTGCGATGGCATCGGCAACTTGTCGCCCAAAAGTGGGACTACTCCGATCGCAAATAGAGGAAGACAAGTCGGCTAAGAACTCGACAAGTGATCGTTGACTTGAACGTCAAGTGCGCAAAAGAGAGCCCGCCCTGGGGCTGCGACCGTATCAGCGGTGCACTTTCAAATGTCGGCTACCACATCTGCGACTCCACCATTGGCAATATTCTCAATGCCCACGGCATCGAGCCAGCACCGGACCGTAAACGCACAGGATCATGGGAAACATTCCTGAAAGCGCACTGGGACGTAATGGCATCCATTGACTTCACGACGGTGGAAGCCTGAACCACGCGTGGCCTGACAACGTTCTATCTTCTCTTTGTCATGGAGCTGAAGACACGCCGCGTCAAATTCGTAGGATGCACCGCCAATCCGAACGAAGCGTGGATGAAAACGGTGGCCCTCGATCTGACCAACTAAGAGGATGGTTTTCTCAAGGAAAAGAATGTCTTGATCATGGACCGCGATGCAACGTTTTGTAAGTCGTTTCGGGACTTCCTACACAACCAAGGTGTGAAGCCAGTTCGCTTGGCACCGCGAGGCCCGAACTTGAATGCGCACTTAGAAAGATTCTTCGGATCCCTGAAGCCCGAATGCCTTCACAAACTGATTATCTTTGGCGATAAAGCGACGCGTAGAGCTGTTCGACCTTTCCTCGTTCATTATCACACTGAACGGAATCACCAGGGTCTAGGTAACGAACTGATCGTGCCGATGGTCAGACCGCCAGACATGGATGCCGAGATCGAAACGACCGAGCGTCTTGGTGGTTTGCTTCGGTCGTATCTTCGCGCGGCTTAACTCGTTCGTCGTCACTCGCTCCGCGCCCCTCCGGTCTCAAGACATCGGGTGATATCTTTTGCGCGGTGCCGCGGGTTTGTCTCACTTTTTGGCCAGCGTCGCGCAGTCTTACCTCAGTCTCGACCGAAATCTGGGCCGCAGTTGAAAATGAAACTTCGGAATCCGTCGGCCAAAGTGCTCGTTTCAGTTTTTTGACCCCACGGCATGCACTCAAAGAGGGCGTCATGACCGATGACACAAGTGTCAATGAGGAAGTCTATGTTTGATTGTGCCATTGTTTGATCGTGTCGATGTCAAAACGCTTGCTTGTCTCACTTATTTTCAGCATCCAGTCCCGCGATGTCCGCAAGATCCTTGGGGCGACCGCTTGCTCTCTTGTTTTGAATCAAGTCTTTCAGGCCCACCACATAGAAAGAAACTTCGTCAATGTTCAGTTCAATACGATTTAACCAAGCCGATTCAAACTCAAGTCCTGAAACACTGGTGAGAAGGTCAATCCTCCCAGGGGGAACTCCAATCTGAAACACTATCGAAGGCACTGAAAAATCCGCCTCGTCAATCTCGTGAGTCGGTGCACCAAAGACTCGCAGTGCTTGCATCACGCCGGAGGCAGACTCGGCGGTTGCCTGAACCCATAAATCAAGATCTCCGGTCGCCCGTGGGTATCCGTGGGCTGCGACGGCATAAGCACCAACGACAAGGTACTTGACGTTAGCTTCGTTCAACGCGACCAACATGTCGCGGAAATCTTGATTGAATTCCATGAGGATCCTTGAACCGCCACGCAGTCTGAGTCAGAGGCCAAACCATCAAGACACGTTGTTCTGGAGTCAGGTGGCTGTAATCTTCACCTTGACCCTCTTGTGCGAGGGTGGTTTTGCGAACGATCTCGCGGTTGCCGGTGGGTTGAAGCGGGCTGGTCATGCTAGAAGTTTAACAACAGTTCCATCGCAAGTCATGCTCAGATAATCCATTCGCTACAAGCCATCTCCCTTTTGATTTGATGTCCTCAGAGACACGGCAGGTGCTGGCGTGATCAAGACACTGCATGACGTCTATTTTACACGTGGACTGTGTGGACACCAAAAACTGCAAGCAGGTAAACATTCGCATGGGACACTTTGCCTTCGAACGCAAGTGCGCCGACCTCGCTTTTCACAAGCCGACGGCTTTTGGAATAAGCGGCAAGGCCGTGGGGTCAAAAAAGTCAGACGACGCTCCAGTTCGGTAAAAAACGGGTCAAAAAGACCAGCCAGATAAGCATCTCAGCCGAGAACGCCTGCACGTCAACGCCAGTAATGTCTTCGCGATCGTTAAGACCAGAACGGGGGTAACGTAACTGCACTTAGAGTCTTCCCTCGCTGGTTTACTTCTCGATGCCGACGAATGATCGTCTCGGTTTCGCATGACCGCCGAGACGCCGATGAATTTCATTCTGCAATCGTGGCAGCTATTCCTGCTGATCCTTGCCAGTTGGATCAATCGAGAGCAGCAACAAGTCATTGAGTACCTCCGCAGCGAGAACGCAGTTCGGAAAGAGAAACTCGGCAACAAGCGAATCTTGCTGACCGATGCCCAGCGCCGACGGCTGGCTGTCAAGGGAAAGACTCTGGGCCGCAAACTGTTGCAACAATTCGGCACGCTGTTCACGCCTGATACGATCCTCCGCTGGCATCGTCAATTGGTCGCAAGCAAATGGGACTACTCCGATCGATAAGAGAAGAAACTCGGTCGCCCCAGAATTCGCAAGTGATCGTCGATTTGATCCTGCAATTCGCGAAAGAGAATCCAACGTGGGGATTCGGCCGTATCCAAGGTGAGCTCGCCAAAGTGGGCTATCACATCAGCGACACCACGGTCGGTAACATTCTGAAAGCCCACGGCATTGAACCGGCACCGACACGAAAACGTACCGGATCGTGGGAAACATTCCTGAAAGCGCACTGGGACGTGATGGCCGCGATTGACGTTACCACGATCGAAGTCTGGACCAAGAGCGGCCTGACAACTTTCTACCTACTCTTCGTGATGGAACTGAAGACCCGCCGAGTACATTTCGCCGGTTGCACCACCAGCCCGCACGAGGCGTGGATGAAAAATATGGCTCGCGAGCTAACCAACTGTGAGGATGGCTTTCTCTGCGGAAAATACTATCTGATCATGGATCGTGACACCAAGTTTTGTCAATCATTTCGCGAGTTTCTGAGAAACGAAGGTGTGAAGTCGGTGCGATTGCCACCGCGAACGCTCAACATGAATGCTCATCTTGAGCGATTCTTTGGGTCGCTCAAATCCGAGTGTTTGAACACACTGATTCTGTTCGGTGAAAAGGCGATGTGTAATGCCGTCCGCCAGTACCTCGACCATTACCACGCTGATCGCTGTCACCAGGGTTTGGGGAACCAACTCATCGTGCCGATGGCGCATCCAACCGACACCGAGAAAGAGATAGAAACGACGGAGCGGTTCGGCGGGTTGCTTCGATCGTATCGCCGCGCGGCTTGAACTCGGCAATTTCTCGCTCAATCAAAGCACCGATCAGTAACAATCGGCATCGAGACGGCTGCGCTGATCCAAGGATTTGAGTTAATTCTCGACCATCGCTTTCAAAAGTAGGCATCCAGTTCGACCGAAATCGAGCGTTTGTCAAGCAAAGCGATCCCGGGAATTGTCGGCCAATGTGCTCGTTTGAGTATTTTCACCACACG
>CAXGRW010000596.1:0-3692 GCA_964012125.1 uncultured Rhodopirellula sp. | reverse complement strand
TTCGTCGTCTGTGCAACGTACTGGACCAATGCTCCGACGTAGATCTTGAATGTGGTGTTCTTTACCACGCGCTTCACGGCTTGAGCGAGTACCAGAAACGTATGTTCCCGCCCTCCTGAATGGCACCTGCACCTGAGGTGAACGAGTGAGAGGTGAACGAGTGAGACATTACTGAGTGAGACCTCGGCACCCGTGGGAAGAGTCTCAAAAATAAATACCGCCCACTGATTGCAGTCTCACGCAGACGCAATGCCATTTGAAGCGGCCCCAGAGCCGTAATCCAGCCGACGGCCAAAGCGTAGCAAGCGATGCAAAGAGCGGAAAAGCTTTGCAAAAGTGGCGTAAAGTCCGGGGTTGTGAGGGGCAAGCCATCTCAAATCCTCGCATGATTTCCAGCTTTGGAAGCGTTGGAACGCAGAATTACGCAAAACGACATCTCGTCGCAGAACCTCCCCGCTACAATGGAAGTGTCCGTGAGATGAATGCCGTTTCCACAGCTCGAGAACGCTTGATGTCTTCCCAAGTCCCATTTGGTAAAGCAGACACGACACCCGAAAACCCCGGTCTGCAGCTCAAAGCCGACGACTGGCACGATGAGCCTCTCACGTTCCGTGAGCAATTGGTCGGAATGATGCCACCCACCATTTCGTTGCTGTTCCATACAGCGATTCTATTGTTGCTGGCTGTTGTAACCTATGAGGAGATCGAGCAAGAGGAAACACGATTTGTTGTGGTGCCCCCACCTGATCAAGTCGAGGATCCTCCTGTTGAGGTTGAGCTAGACCCAGAAATTGACGTGGTGCTAGACAATGTTGCTTTATTCAATTCTGCGCCTGCGCCGGTGAGCGCTGCAGCGGCTGCTGCCAACCTGCCAACGCTCGATCAATCATTGATGGCCAAAGCCAACACATCCCAACTGAGCATCGCCGCTCCCACCATTGGCATTCCTGATTCGATTGCATTGATCGAGGCGGTTCCCGATGGTGAGGTAAAGGGAGAAGCGCGAGACATCGTCGACAGTTATCAGAATGCTCTGGATCGTTTGTCTCAGGAACTGGTCTGGATGCTGGACGAAAGTCCCGTACTGGTGGTCTGGTGTTTCGATCAGTCCAAGAGCATGAAAGACGACCAACAGGAAATCCGAGACCGGATTGAAACAGTCTATGAACAATTAGGAATTGTCGGTCGCACCGAGAACGAAGTGAAGCAGACAGCGTTGATGACTGCCGTGACAAGCTACGGTGAAATGTTCATCGATCACACACTTCATCAACCAACTGCTGACCGCGACGAGATTCGGAAAGCGATCGATGAAATTCCAGTAGATACCACTGGAAGAGAACTGATGAGTTCTGCCGTCGGACGAGCGATTAATATTTATCGCGACCTGGCACGGCGAGGCCGCAAGATGGCACTTGTACTGGTTAGCGACGAGAGTGGTGACCGACAAAACAACGACGGATTTATCGAACAGGCAATCAATGTTGCCAAAGCTGCCAATTGCAAAGTGTATGTTTTGGGCCGTGAATCAGTCTTTGGTTCGCCGTACGCATTTCTTCACTGGCAACACCCCCAGACCAACCGACATCATTATTTACAAATGGACCGGGGACCTGAAACCGCTTTTCCCGAACAGTTGCAAACCAATGGCTTTCACCGCCGTCGTGATGCATTTGGCAGTGGCTTTGGCCCCTACGAGCAATCGCGGTTAGCAAGGGAAACCAACGGCATTTTCTTCATGCTGCCAAGCGCCGAGTCTGACTTAGTGGGCCGCTACAAAGAGAAGTATGACATGGAAGCCCTGCGTCCTTATCGACCGGACTTGCGTGCCAAGATTGAAGTGCTGACAGACCGCAGTGAATTCCCGTTGCGTTCCTTGATCTGGAAAGTCATTCAAGATCTGAATCCCTACGCAGAAGCGAATAAAAAAGCGATCGAAATGCGTCTGACGTTTTCGCTCAAACCACAGGACTTCATCAAACAAGCGAGACGCGAGCAGGAAAAGGCAAAAATGCACCTGAGGTACATGGCGGAGGCCGAACAGGCACTACTCACCGGCCAGCATCTTCGAGAGCAGGAACCTGATCCACGATGGCAAGCCAATTATGATTTGATTCTCGCCCAGCTGATCGCGTACCAAGCCCGAATCTATGAATATGGTGTTGCCTTGGATGCCTTCATCGCGAGCCCCAAAAAGGCTGCCCTCATGAAAGGCAAGAAGCGACTGGTTCACTGGGATCTTCGAACCGTCAAAAAAATCCGCACTGAAGACGCCAAACCTTACGTCGATCGGGCAAACGATCAGTTCGCTGCTGTCGTCGAGAATCACCCAGGCTCACCTTGGGCAGCACGTGCCAAGTGGGAAATGCGACGTGGCTACGGTGCTGATCTGTTCGCAGACTACCATCTGCCCTACAAGACTTTGCCCGCCTCGGTCAAACCAATTCCACCACCCAAAATTTAGCGCCGACAGCAATCAGACCACGCTGCGGTAATACTCAACGCTTTGGCGAAGCCCCTCGGCGATTGTCGTTGCTGGCTCGAAACTCAATCGGTTACGAGCCTCAGAAATATCGGCTAGCGAATCACGCACGTCACCGGCTCGGGGCGGTTCATGAATGGGCTCGATATGTTCCTCGAGAATATCTCGCAGGTTGGTTAGCAACTGTAGCAGGGTGGTTCGCTCACCACGTGCAACATTGAATGTTCCGCCGGGAGCATCAGTTGCAGTGGCTGCAAGAAGGTTTGCTTGCACCACATCTTTGACGAATACAAAATCGCGTGACTGCTGGCCATCACCGTATATGACCGGGCGTTCACCCGAAAGAATCATCGATACGAACTTTGGAATTACCGCGCTGTACTCACTTTGCGGATCCTGACGGGGACCAAACACATTGAAATAGCGGAGTACGACAGTTTCGATATCAAAGCCACGCTGAAATGCTTGGCAATAAGCTTCAGCAGCCAATTTAGCGGCAGCGTAAGGCGACAATGGTGCCGAAGGATCAGTCTCGCGTTTGGACACAAACGTGGAATCACCGTAGGCTGCACTCGTGGAAGCCAGCACCAGCCGACGAACACCAGCGACAGCTGACGCCTGCAGCAAATTCACCGTACTGGTGGTGCACCATGCATGACACAAATCCGGTTCCCGCATGCTACGTGGCACACTCGCCATCGCTGCGGCATGAAACACCAGATCGACGTCAGTCACGGCCTGCTTGACCACTTCAATGTCAGATGCGTCACCCTCAACAAGCTCAATTTGCCCCGCCTCAAGATGCTCAAGGTTACGGCGAAATCCCGTGCTGAAGTTGTCTAACACCCTGACAGTGCCACCAGCGGCTAGCAAACCGTCCACCAAATGAGAACCAATGAATCCAGCACCACCGGTGACCAAACAACGTGAACCCTCAATCGAACGCGCTACATCAGATGACATCAGAATCCAAGCCAAAGAGAAAACCGATAAGGAAGAACAAGCGGTGCCGGTTGGAACCACAAATCATTGACACGTTCAACAATGGCTGAAAACCCGTCAGATGCAAGCGTTGATCCCAACACATTTAGCCAATCTAGTTGGAAAGGTATTCCACAACCTCCCCGCAAAGGGCCAAAATCGCGGCGGCAAACTTGCCACCGCGAGACAAACTGGCCGGAGCCTAACGCAAATACCACGATTCCCAGTG
>CAXGRW010000595.1:0-3695 GCA_964012125.1 uncultured Rhodopirellula sp. | reverse complement strand
ACATGTTTGTTACTGTTTAACAGGGTGTAATGTCACAAGAAAAAAGTTTTTTTTGCGGCTCTCAGCGGTATCCACAACCTACCGTTTTAGCTGGCGCTTTGGAGCGTGGCAGCCACGGTTTGGCACTGGGGTAGTCCGGAGGATTTACCTGCCAAGTCGTTCTTTCTCCCGTGGGGATCGGCCAATGTTGTTTATTTCCCCCTTGGTTCTTGGCGGTCCTCGTGCAGACGATCTCGGCCTAATTCTTTACAGGCTGTGGGGGTGTGACAAAGTGACTGGTTTTCTGACCTTTGTGTGTTGTGGGGTAGGTCACTCAGAGCATTAGTTGTGACAAATTTTCTTGACTCATACGTAATCACGTCAATAATCACAGCATCGGGAAAGACTTGTGTTCCAAGGAAGTTGAGCACTAAGAACAAAACAGACCACGACCAAACGCAATGGCCAATTGGTAGGACCTGAGGCCTTCAGAAGAAAATTGGATAATAGCAGTTATGAGCCAATGCAAGAACGTGTTTGAGGCCATCCTACGCTACGGTCACGATGAAGACTTCGTGCCACAGCAGGACGAGAAGTTCATGGCCACAGACGCCCCTGCCGGCAGTGCAGACAAAATCGAGGTTCTCCGTCGTCGCGTTGAATTGGGCCAACCTTTGTGGCACACAACCGACCGCGTAGATTACAGCGGCCTGACCGGAGCGATCCGACCTCGCGAGTAGGTTTTATCGCCACTATCAAGCATTGAACCCTGAGTCCTCTTGGCCTCGGGGTTTTTTTACGCGCGGACATCAAATGAGAAATGACCACCTGGCCATCATGGGCTGAGTGCAATCCATGATGGCAGCAGGAAAACACTCACGTCGAGCAAGTCTGTCCATGTTTGGATGCCTACTGTGTAGATCGCCATACAGATAGTGGCTGTTTCGAAGATCCCAACAGGCCTCGTTCCTGTGCCAGTTGGGACAGTTTGCTCAGGGCACGACGCCCCACTACTCCCAGGTCCACGGTCCACTCATTCACATACAGTTCCACGTGCTGCATGAGGACGTGGTCGCTGAACTCCTGAGCGTATTGCCGCATGGTGGGTAGTGCTGATTCACGGTTAGCCAGGCTGTATTGGAGCGACTCGTGGACAATTGCTTGCACACGATCAATAACATCCGGAGCCAGTGTGTGGTCAGCCACAAGGCCACCCAGTGGCAACGGGCACTTTGTGAGTTCTTCCCAGCGTGTTCCCAGGTCTTCAACCAGTCCGAGTCTTTCGTCCTGCCACGTGAACCGTCCTTCGTGGATGCAAACTCCGAAGTCTGCCTGACCCGCCTTCAGTCTTGGCATAATTTCTGAAAACACACAGTGTTCGATTTGTGTCGATTTTGGATGAAACAGATCAAACAGCAGCTTGGCGGTTGTATGTTCACCGGGGCAAAGCGTTAGTTGCGAGTCGTCTGTGGGTTGCAAGCCTGGCCGTTTTGCGAGCAGAAGTGGCCCGACGCCAAAGCCAAGTGCAGAGCCAGATGGGAGCACACAGAATCGGTCACTCAGTGATAGAGCGGCATGGAAACTGGTTTTGGCAACATCAAAACGGCTTTCGAAAAGACGTTGATTCAACTGCTGGATATCGAGCAAATCGACTTGGAACTCCAGACCTTGCCAGTCCACCAACCGATTCAACAAGGCGTGAAAGGTAAAGGTATCGTTGGGACAGGTAGAGATGCCCAGTCGGATCACGTTTTTGGGTTGTTCTTGGGCGGACATGGCATGACTCTCGATGTTGCCAGGGAATCAAGAAGGCGAAGGCAACCATACACGATGCATGAGTTTGGTCGCGAGTTCAGCCGCCGCTTGAATCCCTTTCTCGATTTCCCAGGCATCCCGATTGCGATCACCGACTTCGTTGGAGATGCCTCGTACGATCTGTAGGGGTACACCCGCCAGGTTGCAGGCCATGGCAACAGCATATCCCTCCATGTCCTCGGCATTAGCCTCAGGGAATCTTTTTCGGCGAGCTGCGGCGGTTGCGGCAGAGTCAGATGCACTACAGCAAGTCAGTAGCGTTCCTGACGCTGGAATTCCATGAACGAATCCCGAGTCGAGGGGCAGTGTGTCACCAATCTCTGGTTGGGCGTCGGCACCTTCAAATTGATGCCACCCGAGTTGCGAAGCGCTCATGAACGAATCGCCGGTACCAACGCCGACACCGTCGCAGCACGTCTGTGTAAAGCGATGTGCTGAACCGACGGGATAACGTTCTGCGTCAAAGGTGCCGGCAATTCCAATCAATAACACCCGGTCAGGCTGGTACCTCGAAATCAGATTGCCAGCTCGAGCGGCGGCAGCGATCGGACCAAGACCACACAGCTGCATTGCGATGTCAGTGTGCTTGGGAGGATCAAGCACTTCCTGAAGCTGCTCCATTTCCATGGGAGTTGGGATGAGGATGAGGTTGGTCAAGTGGATTCAATCCAAGTTAGTAGCAAGAGTAAGCGATGAGTTTGAGCCTGATTTGCATGTGCCATCGCAATCGAAATTAAAATCCACGCTGAAGCCCTGGCGTGATATCAAGCTCCAAAGATGCGAAATCATCCCGCTTGATTTTCTCCAACGCGATGGCTCCCATCACTGCATTGTCTGTGCATAGGTTCATCGGTGCGATAGTCAGTTCAAAGCCGTCTGACGTTGCACGATGCTTCAGTTGATCACGGAGGTAACCATTGGCTGCAACTCCACCACCAACAATCAGACGCTCACATTGTAACTTTTTGACAGCTCCCGCGCTCTTATTTACCAATACGTCGACCGCTGCCGTTTCAAATGACGCGCACAGGTCCGCCTTGGTCTGCTTGGTGATTTCAACCTTGGAAAAGTCCTGATGCCCTGGCCCCACAATGGCATATCGAACTGCGGTCTTGAGCCCACTAAAACTGAAATCGAAATTGTCAGCCTTCATCAGTGACCGTGGAAAATCAAATGCTTTTCGATCGCCACTTTCAGCAAGCTTGGAAACTGCTGGGCCACCTGGGAATCCCAGTTGCAGCATGGCACCCACTTTGTCGAATGCTTCGCCGACTGCGTCATCGATGGTTCCACCCAAATAGGATAAATCAATCGGATTGTGGCAATGATAAAGACTTGTGTGACCACCACTCACGACCAAGCCAACGCAGGGATAAATGTTGTGGTCGTTTGCAAGTTGGCACGCATACAAGTGAGCATGCAGATGGTTCACAGCGACCAGAGGCTTGTCCCATGCGACGGCCAGTGTTTTTGCCGCTACCATGCCCACCAACAGGGATCCTGCCAACCCCGGCCGATCTGCAACTGCGATCGCGGTGATTTCTCGATGTGTGATGTTAGCCTGATTCAAGGCAGAATCGATCACCGGTAGGATGCGTTCAAGATGGGCGCGAGCGGCCACTTCAGGTACCACACCACGAAATTTCTCGTGAAGAGCTTCCTGTGTCGCGATGCAATCACCCAACACCGTACCCGTTTCCGAAATCACGGCCGCGGCAGTTTCGTCACAGGTCGATTCGATGGTCAGGATGGGCATGTATCAAGATTCGCCTCCAGAGACAATTTTGGCAAGGTGTAGCAGAGAATCCCCGCGTCCGGCAGTATTCAGCGTCCGGCAGTGTTTGTGTCTGACATTTGTGCGATCAAGAGAGATCATTGCCCGTTGCTAGTTGGTTAAGTAG
>CAXGRW010000594.1:0-3696 GCA_964012125.1 uncultured Rhodopirellula sp. | reverse complement strand
AAGAAGCGTTTGAGTCGGTGGATCAAGGAATCTACCGCCGGGCCAAGGGGATCTCACTGATGAACAACGGTTGCCTCACTTGCCATCTTGGCTTCGGCTCGAGTGGCAGGATTGACCGTTTTTCGGGTTTTATAGTCAGCATTCCCGTGACCGTGCAACAAGACACAGATGGACCAGGCGAGGAAACGGAAAATCAGTGACCCTCAATCAGTGATCTCACCTGTCTACAAATGACACTTTCCATGATTCCCCCCGCTCGTCGGTCGCGAAAATTCGACTAGATCGGCGAAGAGTTGTGTCTTAAACGTCCAAGCACCACCAACAGACCACTGCCGACGACCGCGCTACACCCCATCGCAACAACATTAAACAAGATAAAGTCATCCCACAGGCCGCGATTTAAGACCGTCCATCCAAACGCAAATCCTTACCCTAGTGAGAAGTTTTTTAGTTGAAAGAACAACCGCGTTCGCTTCCCTTTCGCACGGTGGTTAAGATAGACAAGGAGCAGTCTACTCAATCCGCTTCTCGCTTCAGTTGCTTTCTGAAGAACCGGTCTGCAGCTTCCAACATTCCGGCAAACCACTGTTGTTGATTTAGAAAGGCATGCGGTGCATTCTCTACAATCGTCAGCCCCATTGGCACGCCTAATTTTTCTGCACGCTGCCGAAATGAATCTGCATGGGTACTAGGGTCATCTTTTTCTCCGGCCATGAACCAGCACGGCGGGTCGACTTGATCGAGATGCGTCAACGGTGAAGCCAGTCTGTAAGTCGCTGGGCGATCACTCTGCGTCCCACCAAGGAATTTTCGCCAAATACCACCACGATCTGCGTTGGCAGAGATTTCTCGTGTTCGCTGAGAGAGCAAATCAGTCTGAGCCCCCATCGGCATTGCTGCCTGGATCGCGCTACTGAACCCCGCGTTGCCGCCGTTGCCCTCGAGTTCTTGGACCCCGTCAGAAGTAGCTAACAGAGCAACCAAGTGGCCACCTGCCGACAAACCCATCGCACCAATCTGGTCAGCATTGACCCCATATTGCTTTGCATTAGCCCTGAGAAACCTCACCGCAGCTTTGCAATCCTGGATTTGCGCCGGAAACGGTGCTTCGCCGCTGAGGCGATACGAGATCGTTGCTGCCACGTAACCACGGGCTGCAATCGCCTGCGCCACTTGTTCGTGATTAACGCGACTCCCCTTTGCCCATCCACCACCGTGAATACAAACGACCGCAGGTAGCGGACCCCATTCACCTTGTGGTCGGTAGATGTCCATTTCAAGAGTTCGCTCACCATAACGCGCATAGGTCACGTTCAGTTTCGAATCCAAGCCTGCCAAAACCTTGGGAGCAATCGTGGTCCGTCCATTCGCATTCACTTCAGGAGCAGACTCACCTGCGTTTCGGGCATCGCGACGCATCTCATCTTGGAACATGATTGCCATGCCACGCAGCTTACGCGACACATCCCGATTACGAACCAATGTTGATTCGCCAGGATCCTTGGACAGATCATAAAGCTGTAGAGAGGGATTCAATTGCAGCTTAAAATTTCGCCAACGGACTGCGGCGAGTGCGCCATGGCTACCGTGGTAAAAGAAAGCGTCATTGTATTCATGTCGTTTGATAATCGGAGCCCATTCTGCGGGGGGATCCCAGCGCCGTCGTAGTGGCACCGTCGCATTGAGCGACTTTCTGAGTCCAGGAGCAGGCACGAACTCGAATTCCCCCTTGAGCAAGGGAGCGATGTCTCGCCCATCAATGACTCTTCCTTTTGGAACTTCAATGCCTGCCAACGTTGCCAATGTGGGATACCAATCCATTGCCCTCACGATCTCCGATGACTGCGAGCCTGTTTGCAATCCCACGCCAGGCCCCCAAGCGATGGCAGGCACACGTAATCCCCCTTCGTAAGTAGAAAGCTTACGACCACGAATTTTCTGCTGGGGTGTACGTCCTGGGCCTCTGCCATTGTCGGATGCATAAATCACGATCGTATTGTCTTCAATTCCCAATCGCTTCAAAGTGTCAAACAGACGCCCCACATTGTGATCGAGTTCTTGAATCGCATCACCATACTCGCCCCACTGCGAACTTCCTCGAAAAGCCTCGCTGACTCCCAAGGGTACATGCAGCATCGTGTGAGGAAGATACAGGAAGAACGGGTCACTCTGGTTCTCTTCCATGAACCTAATCGCTTCATCGGTATACGCCTTGGTCAATTCAGCCGGATCAGCAGGTCGCTTCACTACTTCGCCATTACGCAACAGCGGAACGCCTCCCTCCTCCTCAAAGTAAACCACTTCAACCGGATCAAGGTTGTGCAACAGCCCGAAGTAATGATCGAATCCTTGATTGTGTGGTAGAAAAGGCTCGCGGAATCCAAGATGCCATTTGCCAATGCAAGCGGTTGCATATCCATGATCTTTAAACAATTCTCCCAGGGTCAATTCGCTGGTGTGAATCCCGGATAAAGAATCTGCTCGGTGTACCCAAGTCTGGTTGCCAACACGACGGGGATAGCAACCAGTCAAAAGCCCTGCACGTGATGGGCTGCAAATGGGTGCTGCTGCGTAGTAGTCAGAAAAGCGAATCCCTTGCTCAGCCATGGCATCGATCCGTGGCGTCTGCACTTCGGTTGCACCATAGCACCCAAGGTCGTAATAACCTTGATCATCGACGAAGACGAAGATGACATTGGGCTTTCCTGTTTCGGCAGCATGCACCTTGCCAACCCCGCATTGCCCTACACTTAGAAGAGTCATCAGTAGCAAGGTGTAGAACTGCACATATTGCAAATTCCAACGCCCACCAAATATCTTCATAATTTTAGAGCCTGATAATTCATGGGTGATTATTTCCGATTCATCTCCGCTGCCGCACGCTACTGATTGCGCAACCCGCTAACTACGAATCCTAATCACAGTGCTACCTCGCCCCGCATGTGAAGGGAGAATCGGCCTGAATCCAAAATTTATCCCACGCAGTCTACTCGAGCAAAAGGCCCACGTCCGGCAAAGCCCGACTTTCCGTGCACGCTTATCTAAGCCGGTTCCCTAAAGATCGCCCTCGAGAACTGTGCTGGAAAGTTTGGAGACGCGTAATCTTGATCCAAAGATGCCCCGCGATTCCCGGGGGCGAGAAATGCAAGCATTCCTCTCACTGAAGTCCCTGAGGATACTGATCGGCAACTGCGGATGATCGCGGCGGCAGAGCATTATTGAACTTTCAAAGCATTGAGCGGCTTTACTACCGCTCACACGAAGAAGCTTTCTGAACCGCGACGCCTGCCAGGCAGTTGGTAACCGGTGAATTCAGGTGGTGAATAGACTTGCGACAACCCTAAATTCTTTTGTACCAAAAGGATCGGCTGAAATGTATTCGCAGAGCCAAGTCTCCTGAACGCCCCATTCCCACCATCTCATTTCGACAGGCATCTAGAATCATGGAGTCGGGAACCACCATTAGACGGAGCTTTTCTGGTCGCTCCTGCAAGTCAATTGCGAGGCCGTTCTTGAATAACCGTTCCGCTTTTACCGCAATTCTATTGGCAGTGAGTCTGTCTTCATTTACCACCAACACGATGGGTCAAGAGCTAAAGTTTCCAACTCTCGAAACCCCAAAACCAGTAGCTTCCAACACGGTTGCTCCGCCCACAATCGACACCGCAGTGAATCCATTGCTTGATGTGACAAAGC
>CAXGRW010000593.1:0-3698 GCA_964012125.1 uncultured Rhodopirellula sp. | reverse complement strand
CCCCTCCCGAAGCTGCTGCACTGGAAAAAACGCAGGTCGATGCTGAAAAAATCAGGGATGGCATCAAAATTTGGGAGCAAAACTCGGAGCTTGTGATCGTCGAAGGCGCGGGGGGCCTTTTCAGTCCTTTGGCGGATGGAATGCTGAATATCGACTTGGCTCAGCAACTCAACGCACCCGTAATCGTGGTCGCAGCCAATCGACTTGGAGCAATTCACCAAACACTTGCCACCTGTGAAGCAGCAGCAACACGAGGCATCCAACCTATGGGAATCGTTTTATGCGATCCGACCGGCACAGCCGATGATTCCGCAAACAGCAATTCCGAACAAATTCAAAAGTACTGCTCTGTCCCAATCCTGGGATCAGTCCCATTCAACGGTACTGAGGAAGATGCGGAATTTTTGAAATCGTTGTCTGATCACATCGAAAAGTGAATCTAACCACGCGGCAATCACCACCAAACGAGCTGGGCATTTTAATTTTGACCGCATGCATTTTGATCACGTCGATATCCTGCGTCGCCGAACGGTGCCAGTTTCTCCCTCGTCAATACCACTGGGTCGTACGCGTTTAAACTTCATGCGTAGATTGAGAAATTCGACAATAAGTGAAAACACCATGGCAAAGTAGACATAGCCCTTGCTGATCGGCGTTCCCACTGCGTCGCTGACGAGCACCAACCCAATCAGCATCAAGAAAGAGAGTGCCAACATTTTCACCGTGGGATGTGTTTGTACAAAGTCACTGATCTGGTTGGCAAAAATGATCATGACACCAACAGAGATAACCACTGCCAAGACCATGATCTGAATATCTTTCGCCATGCCAACTGCGGTGATCACCGAGTCGAGGGAAAAGATCATGTCCATGAAGGCGATACGAATCAGAATCCCTCCCATGCCAACAGAGTGCTTGACTTGCTCAGCCTGAGGATCTTTCCCCCCGGGCAAATTCCCAAGCTCTGACTCATCCTCGTCACCCTCAATTTTATGATGGATTTCACGAACGGCGGTGTAAAGCAGAAAGAGCCCCCCGATCAACAGAATCAGGTCACGACCTGACACATCATTGACCTCCTGCGCCCCAATCAAATAATCCTTGATTCCGGAGTCAGGGACAAAATCAGACAGCTCAAAAATCGTTGCCCCGAGTCCCATCAGCCATCCGACCATCATCAATAGAATGATTCGCATGATCATGGCAAGAAACAAGCCAACCCGTCTCGCGAATGGCCTTTTTGATTCCGGCAGCCTTCCGGTGATAATCGCGATGAATACGATATTATCGATGCCAAGCACGATTTCCATCATGGTCAGCGCAATCAAAGCGAGGATCGCTTCACCTGACCAAAACGACATGCTTGTTGCCAATTCCAGACCTGATGCAAGTAACACTTGTATTCCTGTGGTTCGACTTAAAACAAATTCGACACACGCACCGCCTGCCGGTACAACCAACCGACATGAGAGTCATCGATGAAACGACTCGCTCGGGATCAACCCAACCCTTAGCGCCACGGAAGCCCTGATGAGGCAGTCCTCTTGTCACTGCAAATCACGCTACCAAGCAGTTACACAGAGTTTTAACACAATTAAAACTCACCAACACTTTTTCACACAACAGTGCCTACCTCAGGACGCGTCTGATCCATCACAACACACCACCTCGCCAACAAAACACGGCCTGCCAGAATCATCTGCCTCACTCGCAGCTGGTAAATCCCAAGTGGATTTAGCCGGAGTGCCCCCTGTTTTGGACACCTTTCGATTATCAACTGCTTGCCAATATCGGAAACACGCCGCCCAGATACTCTTTGGCTGCTACGAGTGCAGTGTACGTGTTGCAAAAAAGTCGTTCAGACAGCCCCACGATGGCGCGGATCAGTTGCGAGAATTATTTCGCTGATTCCTGTTTGATTAAAACCCTTGTAGCCTTCGTCCCGTTGCAAAATTTCAAGATGCGAGCCAACAGAGCCTTCACTTAAAAACTGTTTCTCCTGCTCGCTACTGATCTGACCAACTTCACACAAAAAGTGAAGGCGTTCAGGGGCGACACTCCAGACCTCACCGACAGTAAACGCCTGCTTGAGATAGTCAAAGTCGGTAAATGGTTTCATGGTTCGAATGCCAGCATCCGCCAACTGCGCACAAGCCGCATCGAAATCAAACTGGCACTCCAGATGGTGCATGCCTGCCGCCATGATTGCTTCACCATGCAATTTGCACCACAAGCCGACAGTTCCCAGTTCGTCACGTGGCGACAGTCCTTCGTGTGCAAAATCTCCAGTAACCTCGTCGTGCGACAAATCAACATCAGCAAAGATCACGATTCCCGCCTGTGTTTGCTCTAACACCTGAGCACCCCAACCCGCCTCCGCCCCACCATAAAAACGTTCCCGGCACGTGAACCCCAGAACTTCCAACAATTCAATCAGCTGGGAAAAACTTTCACGACTGCTGCGATAAGTATGGTGATCGTGATTTGCCCACCCCAGCCCTAGTTTGTCCTGACGTCGCTTTTGCACTCTGGCTGCATGATTGCGACTTTCCCAGTAGCACCGCTCTGATTCGAAGAATAGATCGCAAACACGGTTAGTTCCGAGATCCTCAATCGCGCCACTCAGCAAACTGAGTGCATGTTCAAATCCGGCCGCTTCGCTGTAACCTGAATCTGCAACAGTGAAAATACGTTTACGGGAAGAGAATGCGGCCCGGTGCTCTGCTAATGCATCCTCGACATCTTCGGCTCCATCACTCACTGCAGGCTCCCATAGAAAACCGGATGTTCCGTGCCGCTCGATGACTGCCAACCGACTTTTCGATTCGCGTGCAACGATGACCGTTTGCAGGGGTGCTGCCGGCCTACCCATGAACACCACATCATCCAAATTGTGAGCAAGCAGAAAATCGGAAACGGATTCGACTTTCAGACACAGGTCGGCTGTTGACTGTTCTTGCAATCTGATCACAGGAACCATTGCTCCTGGGTGCCGCCAGACCTCCTGTTCCCCATGATGCTCGGTGCGAGCATACCCTAGTTCCTCAATTTCGCCCGCAAATGGATCATTGAAAGGAAGACAGATGTGATCGACCCAATCAATGAGTCTTGTTCCCGTTTCATCTTTCATGCGTTGTTGCAAGCACGAAGCAAAACGAACCTCACTCACAATTTCATCAATGCGTTTCGCGACCAACCGTGCAACTTCAGGGCAACGCTGCCAGTCAAAATCTTCGTTCAAACTTCGATTCATGATGATTCCCCCTGAGGACGACATTCTCCCGTTGACCGCTCTATTGTAACCATCCCTCCCTGACTTCTGCGGAAGTGAATGTCCAGCGGCACAATGCATTCGCAGATCACCAGCGGGAACGGACAGCAACAGAGTGCAACAAGGTGCAAAATGTCGGTGTATATTGATTGCATATCCCTTCCATCTGCACCGAGTTCAAATATGAAACGCCGCGACTTCCTGCTTGCGTCCTGTGCATTGACCGTTGCATCCACCTCGACAAATGCAACCTCTGCTGAAAACACCGACAAAATCAAAAAGGCTGTCAAATATCACATGGTGTCCGGCAAGCTAAGCGTCCAAGACAAATTTCAATTGGTGAAGGACCTCGGGTTTGATGGAATCGAGACACGCGTTGCCCTGGGTGAAAAAAACAAAAGCTTGGTCGACTCGTATCTAGATGCCA
>CAXGRW010000592.1:0-3701 GCA_964012125.1 uncultured Rhodopirellula sp. | reverse complement strand
TTGCGAAAGCAGCGATACGATTTGCAGAAATGGCACTTTCGGATTGAATGATTGCTCTTGTTGAAGCAGTTTGTGCCCTGATTCGTTTGTGAATCATAATAATTTTGAATCAATAGAATGGTGAGTGAACCGTTGACAGATAATTCCTTGAATTCCGATGACTTGAACGAAATGTTGGCTCAGCATGGGCAGCAGCATGTGTTGCAGCATTGGCCGCACTTGAATTCTGCGGAACAAGCAAATCTCACAGCACAACTGAGTGGAATTGATCTGACTGAATTAGCCAGTCTGGTCAATGGAAAGGATGAGGACGCAGACTTCGGTGCATTGGCTGGCAAAGCAAGTTACCCACCAGCGGTGCGGGCTGATGGCAGTGGTGCTGAATGGTCTCCTGCCCAGGCGCGAGAACGAGGTGAGAAAGCACTGAGAAGTGGTGAACTCGGAGCCGTGATTGTTGCTGGCGGACAAGGGACGCGTTTGGGGTTTGACCAACCCAAGGGCATGTTTCCAATTGGCCCTGTTTCCGGTCGGACTCTGTTTCAGTTTTTCGCTGATCGCCTGCTCGCAGTGAGTGAAAATTATGGATGCCGCATCCCTTTCTACATCATGACCAGTGATGCGACTGATCAGGAAACTCGAGAGTACTTTGCAGCCAATGATAATTTAGGCATCCCTGCTGAGGATCTGTACATCTTTAAGCAAGGTGTGATGCCAGCTGTCGATGCAGCAACCGGGAAGTTGCTTATGCAGAGCACGAGCTCACTTGCTTTGAGTCCTGACGGGCATGGCGGAACCGTTTCAGCTTTGCATCGTTGCGGCTGCTTGGCCGATGCAGCGAAACGCGGGATCCAGCATCTTGCTTACATTCAGGTCGATAACCCGCTAGCGCACCTTTGTGAACCGGAGCTGATCGGGCATCACTTGATGGCAGCCAGTGAAATGACGACTCAGGTCGTTCAAAAACGTCATCCGATGGAGAAAGTGGGGAATGTTGTTCTCGTGGATGGGCAGGTGCAGATCATTGAATACAGTGATTTGCCCAAGTCGGCCGCAGAAGCCTTTAATGAGGATGGCTCACTCAAGCTTTGGGCAGGGAACATTGCTGTGCATTTGTTCAAGCTTGATTTCCTGCAAAGAGTTGCTGGGCAGGCTGATTCTTTGCCATTTCATCGAGCACTTAAAAAGGTGCCTTATTGCGACGAACAGGGCCAACTGGTCGTTCCGACTGAGCCGAATGCCACCAAGTTTGAGAGGTTCATTTTTGATTTGCTGCCAATTGCCAAGAATGCATTTGTTGTAGAGTCCCATGCTAGCGAAGCATTTGCACCCGTGAAAAATGCCGATGGTGCTGAAACCGACACGCCAAATTCCGCGAAAAAAGCGATCGTCGATTTGCACCGCCACTGGTTGGAAGAGGCGGGCGTTTGTGTGGATGAGGGGGTTCAAGTTGAGATTAACCCCAAGTTGGCCCTGACAGCCAGTGATTTGGAAGGAAACATCCCAACAAATCTGCGGATCGACGCAGATCGCTACTTTGACACCAAGCTAGAATCCCGAGAATAACGGTACCTCTGGCCAATGCAGATTCCTTTCTTTTCTGCCGCGATCATGTCCAACAATACCTCAATACCTCGTGGCGCGAAACCTCGCCAACGGCGAGGTGTTAAATCAAACTCGGTCCTACCATGGCCCTCCCACCTTTCACCCTGGCACTATGAATAAAACATTGCCCCAAGATCACCGGCGAGGCAACGCTGTGATCGGTCTCATCATTTGTCTGTTTTTTATCGTGGTCATTGGAGGAGCTGGCTACGTAGTGCTCAATGGGGCCGGCAGTACAGTCGACCCCAATGCGCTCATCACGCAGACTGCCAGTCGTGGCCCATTTGATCACATCGTGTTGGAGCAAGGTGAAGTTGAAAGTAGCAGTAACACGGAAATTGTGTGTGAGGTCAAATCGCGTGGGAGCGGTGGTACCGCGATCCTGTGGGTGCTCGAAGAGGGCACGAAGGTCAAAAAGGGTGAGAAGCTTGTCGAGCTTGATTCAGCCGAATTGGAGTTGAATCTTAAAGAGCAGAAGATTCAGGTGATCACGGCTGAGTCACGACTAGCCACGGCTGAAGCAGATTTGGAGCAGGCAAAGATTTCCCGACAGGAATACCTTGAGGGCGTTTACAAGACTGATGAGAAAAAGATTTTGAGTGAAAAGGCAGTTGCCGAACAGGAGCTCCGCAAGGCAAGGCTACAAAGTCAGAGTAGTGAGCGACTTGTTGCGAAGGGATTGTTGAATGCTCTTACCTTGGAGGCGAATCAGTTCGCCGTAGCTGATGCCCAAAATAAACTGGATGTCGCTAATAGTAAGTTGAGGGTGCTGCAAAATCTCACGAAGCAGAAAATGCTGGTTCAGTTCGATAGTGATATCGAAGCTGCAGAGGCTAAGTTGTCCGCGGCCCAGAGCGAGCTGATGGAAGAGACGACCGAACTGTCAGAGATCAAAGAGCAGATTAGCAAGTGTGTTATGTACGCGCCGGCTGACGGTGTTGTTGTCCATGCCAATCGCTACAGCAGTAGAGGTGGAAGTGCCGAATTCGTTGTCGAAGCAGGTTCGACAGTCCGCGAAAGGCAGGAGATCATCCGTCTCCCAGACCCTTCGTTGATGCAAGTGAAGTGCAAGGTCAATGAATCCAGAATCACGTTGATTCGAGAGGGAATGGCTGCAAGAGTGCAAGTTGATGCCATACCGGGAATGAAGCTGACGGGGCGAGTCGTCAAGGTGAATCGGTACGCCGAACCTGGAAGTTACTTCAGTTCATCCATCAAGGAGTATGCGACGATCGTCGAGATCATCAACCCTCCAGAGAATATCCGAACGGGAATGACAGCAGAGGTCCAAATCTTTGTAGAACAATTGGACGATGCTCTCCAGATTCCAATCGAAGGTCTCTATGAGCATGGGCCAGACATGTTCACCTTGGTGATGAAGGGGCCTGATCAATTTAAGACAGCGAAGGTCAATATTCAGGCGACCAATGATACGATGGCGAGTATCAGTGATGGTTTGGTAGACAATGATGTTGTGGTTTTGAACCTCCGTGACCATCTGAGCCTGATGCAACTTCCGAAAATCGTTCGGGAAGATAATAGCGGGATGCGTGATTTGGCGACTGCTCCTCCGGCGGGAAGTGGGGGAGAGGGTGGACGACCCGGTGCAGGCGGTGGACGACCCGGTGCAGGCGGTGGACGACCCGGTGCAGGTGGTGGACGACCCGGTGCAGGTGGTGGACGACCCGGTGCAGGTGGTGGACAACTCGGTGCAGGTGGTGGCGGAGCACCGCCCATCGGTAGGATCATTGATGGAATGATCTCGAAGAATGACAAAGATGGAGATGGCTCGATATCAGCGGATGAAATCAAGGCCATCGATAGCAGGTATCAAGCGATGTTCACCTCTGCTGACACTGATTCGGATGGCAGCGTAACCAAAGCGGAACTGACTCAGGCAATGAAGAAACGTATGGGCGGGGGAGGTGGCCGATGAGTGACCGCGATTTTTCAGGTGGACATGCTTTTGCAGGTTCGGAAGCGTCAGAAAGTTCGCCTCGATTAGCGACTTCAATCAAAGACTTGACCAAAGAGTATGTATTGAAGAGCGAGACCGTTCGTGCTCTTCGAGGTGTTTCGTTTGATGTGCCTGAGGGAGA
>CAXGRW010000591.1:0-3706 GCA_964012125.1 uncultured Rhodopirellula sp. | reverse complement strand
TGACCTTGTTCTCGAATGGAACGAATCGGATAACCACGTGATGATGACGGGACCGGCCACCGAGGTATTCAGCGGCACATGGGAGTGCTGAACATTGGTGAAGTACCTTTCAGACCCTTGGCTTTTCAAGGTCGACGCAAGCCGCAGCCTAAACACCCCGCAGCCTCAGCAATCTGATCAACTCACCATAAGTATTTCCTGCTCTCCCGGCAACGATTTTAAAGTCCAAGCAACCCACTGATTGAAAGCACAAGCGTTGAGTTCTGCCCCCCCAAGACCGGTGTCAGTCAGCGAATTGACCGGCCATGTCAAAGCGATACTTGAAGGCACTTTTCCATCCATTTGTGTCGAAGGTGAAATCTCAGACTTAACCAGACCGCGTAGCGGACACATCTACTTCACCCTGAAAGATGAACACTCACAGATCAGGGGTGTGATTTGGCGTAGCACTGCAGCGCGAATGACGACCCAACTGAAGGAAGGTCAGTCAGTACTTTGTTTTGGCGATGTTGAGGTCTATGCAGCCCGGGGAACCTACTCACTGGTCGTGCGTAAAGTACAGACGCAGGGGCTGGGCCCCTTGCAGCAAGCATTTCTGGAATTAAAACAGAAGCTCAATGCAGAAGGACTCTTCGCTGCAGAACGCAAACGTCCTTTGCCACGATTCCCGAAGCGTCTCGGCGTGGTTACCAGCCCCAGTGGTGCAGCGATCCGGGACTTCTTGAAGGCGGCTGCACAACGATGGCCTGGTGTTGAAATCCTGATCATTCCAACCCTTGTCCAAGGACAGGGTGCATCAGAGTCCATAGCCAAGGCAATCCGAACCGCCCAAAGCATCAGCCCAAGCCTCGACACGCTAGTCGTCACTCGGGGCGGTGGAAGCCTAGAGGATCTCTGGTGTTTCAACGAGGAACCAGTGGTACGCGCTATCGCCCAGTGCAACATCCCGACAATCTCTGCCGTGGGGCATGAAGTGGATGTCACTCTCTGCGACCTCGCCGCCGATGTGCGGGCTTTAACCCCAACGGATGGTGCCACCTGCGCTTTACCCGACCGTGACTTGGTCGTGCGCAGCCTGACCGACATGCGAGCGAGGCTGGACAGAACTGCCAGAAACGTCATCAACACAAGGCAAAACCGGCTTGATGCATTACAAACTCGCTCCATCCTTCAACGCCCTCATGAGCTTGTGCAACGTAGGTTCCGCCAGCTTGATGACCTGGACGCCCGAGGCCGGAAAGCAATGCTCACCCGTATGCAACTGAACAAAGCCAAGCTTGGAAAAGCTGCAGCCACTCTCTCTGCGTTGTCCCCTCTGAACGTTTTAGCACGAGGCTACAGCGTTACATTGGATTCTGATGACAACACCATCCAAAATCCAAGCCAACTGAAACCCGGTGACGTTATCCGAAGTCGGGTGGAACACGGCGACATTGAATCCGTGGTTAAAACGATCAACGCTTACGACGATTGCTCCTAAAGAACGCTGACCCTAAAGAATGCTGACCCTCAAGAATACTTGACGCTTAGTGAATTCGTCCCGCCGCTGTTGTCACTCACACGTAACATCCCGCATTACCGATGCCTCACATTGCATTCTTTCTGATCTTTTGCTTGTTCGCGGTTGCGACTGCCAGTTCTGCGAACGCGCAAGTGAGCGAACAACAAAATCCGGTTGAAACATTCGAAACATCACAGCGGATGAGCAAGCAAGTTGGTGATCAACAATTGGATTACCTGTTACAAGTCCCCGCTACTCAACCACCCAAGGCCGGCTGGCCTCTGCTGTTGTTTCTGCACGGCTATGGCGAATGCGGAGACGACTTGTCCAAAGTCAAAAAGCACGGGCCACCCAAGCTAATCCAACGGTTCGACGAATTAAAACACTGCATTGTGATCTCACCTCAATGTCCACGTGACAGCTGGTGGCGTACCGAAACTCTCAAGGCTCTCGTCGAAGAAGTCATTCAGGGTCGAGATGACATTGATGAAGATCGCCTGTACGTGACGGGCCTCAGCATGGGTGGGTATGGCATCTGGAGTTTTCTCTCGAGATACCCCGAGTACTTCTCAGCAGCGATTCCAATCTGCGGTGGCGGCAACCCTTTCAACTTACCGGCCAACCGACCCGGGCGAAAACGCGGCATTACCAATGAGTTCCTAGCGGAGGGGCTACGCAAAGCAACCTCGTTGCCGATCTGGACTTTCCACGGCAGCAAAGACAATTCCGTTCCCCTGATTGAGACACAAAAGCTGGTGCAAACGCTAAGAGAGGCCGGCAATCAAAATTGTAAGTTCACCATCTACCAGGGTGCTGGACACGTTGCGGCGTGGGAAAAGGCTTACAGCAATCCGGGCACATGGAAGTGGCTGTTCGCCCAATAGTGCTGCGGAGCGGAATTGCAACGTTCCTTCCGACCACGGAAGAACGATCTACCTACCCAGCGTCTCAAGCCATCGAATCGGGTCCGGCTCAGTCACTCTGTCATCGCTCGCTATCCGTTTCCGCTGGGACCAGCGTATTTCGTTCAACACGTGTCGGGCCTGTTCCATCAACCACAACATCGCCGCCCAAGACAGCGTCACCGTCGTTGGTAATCATCACTTCATTGCCAGCAACCACGCTACCCGGCTTCAACTTCTGTAGCTGAAACGCATGCCGATGAAATCCAGAGGCACGATTTCCCGTAATCTTTGCCACGGCCTCCGCGGCATGAACTGCGTGTCGCCAATTGCTGAAGTGATTGTCCCGTAAAGTGACCTTAGATCCAGCAAGAGCCCAAACTCCGAAGTTTGGAGGTCCAGCGGGCCGCATTTCTTTCCCGACGAACCGATTACCATCCATGACCACGGTCCCGGCAACTCGCACGCCCGCGACTCCCTGTCCTGAGATAGCGTTATCACGAAAAACTGCCGTGGCACCTTCAAGGACCATCACAATCGGCGGCAGTCCGCCCGTTCTCTCAAACTCGTTCGACAGAAATGTCACTTGCCATCCCGCCTGTACACCCACAGCAACTTTTCCATTCTCAAGAATACGATTCCCGATCGCCATGCAAGCGCCTTCGTTGCAAGCGTTGAATCCAAGACCAGAAAGTTTGTTGTGGTGACAGTGATTATTGATTAGCGTTGGCTTGGCGTCGCCTTCCTGCCCAATCCCCGACATCTCGTTCTCGTAACACTCATTACCCACGATGGTCGGAGACGCGTGTGCCCGAGAGCCGATCCCAGCCATCTTATTCTGATAGCACCTATTTCCGCGAATCACGGGCGATGCTTCCTCATCGGCACCAATACCCGCCATGCCATTTCGGTAACAGTCATTGTCCTCGATCAACGGACGCGTTGTTGCACCGGTCCGGGTTCCAATCCCCGCCCGCCGATTTTCATAGCAGCGATTCCGCATTACGACCGGACAGGCACCCTCACTAATTCCAATTCCAGCTCTGACATTGTTCCAACAAGTGTTCTCGATAATCATCGGACTGGCGTTTTCATGTCCAATCCCGGCATAAAAGTTTTCAAAGCATTGATTGCCCTGCGCCAATCCCCGTGATTGATCCATGAAACCAATCCCGCCCCCCATGTTTCGATAGCAGACGTTATTGACGACCTTGCACCCTGCGGTTGCCCAACCACGCACGGCAATGCCTGTATAGCCAATATGGTGCACAATGTTATTGACCAACTGACAATCAACATTGTC
>CAXGRW010000590.1:0-3724 GCA_964012125.1 uncultured Rhodopirellula sp. | reverse complement strand
TTTCGCAAGGTTGGCCCTGAAACTTCGCCGAAATGTCTAAAACACCCCGAAAACGTCACGATATTAAGCCGGAAAACAGGGCAATAATGCTATCAACGCCCATTGCGCCGCAGGACAATGCAGTAATCGAGTCCGTGGCTAGCCCCTCAGATGCTTTTCCGTTCGTTGGATATACGTTTTGGATATGCGTTCGCCCTCAACCCGTTTCGCCGCAAGGGAGTACAAGTTTTCCGGTAAACCACAGTCGGCCCGCACGCGTGGATGTGGGACTTGGGAGCTGAGCGGGGCTTGGAAGCTAGGGCAGAGTGTGCCAAAAACAATTCAGAACCGACCCGTGCGAGCAGGTTCGTTGCCGTAAACGCCTTCCTTCTGATCCAAAAGGCTCGCAACGCAAGGGCAACCTTTGATTTGGGACATTTGGAGACTCTGGCAATGATAAGCCATGTTCGAGTGAAGAGCCTGTCTGATCCGTCACATTAGACCGTGATATCAGCCACTTTGTTGGCCAGTCGCCAGCGTGGCGATAGGCAGACCGCACCAAGGTTGCATTGTGCGAAAAAGGTCGCTGGCTCCGTAACGCGGCAGCATGATGTGACCAAGCATCTTGGTCCGTGTCAGCCGCGATTGCCAGACCTCGCACGAACTGCCTGGGTCTAATTTAAATAGAGTCAGTTTTTCCTCGAAAAGCTCAGACGTGGAATGTCTCGCTGTGAGTCTCGGGCTTTGCTTCACATCTACCGAGTGTTACGCTTCGGGGATGGCTCATTCCAAACGTTCCATCGCGCTCGGTGCGATCAAGTTCATCATTCCACTGGTGATCATCTCTGTCTTGATGTCACAAATTAAGCCAGAGCAGTGGGAGCAATTGACGCAGCAACCGAAACACTACGGGCTACTTGTTGCCGCCTTTGTGATTGCGATGCTTGCGACATCATTGTCGTTCGCCCGCTGGTGCATTTTGGTTCGTTGCCAGGGGATCTCGCTATCGATGCTGGAGGCATTTCGTCTTGGTGCGATCTGCTTTCTACTGAGTTTCATTTCAGTGGGTAGCGTTGGTGGCGATCTCTTCAAGGCAATATTTCTTGCGCGTCGTCGACCGGGAAAGCGAGTCGAGGCAGTTGCCTCAGTTCTGGTAGATCGAGGCTCAGGACTCTACGGACTCCTGTTTCTTGTGGTGATGGGGACGCTTCTTTTGCAACCCGCTGAAGTTCGGGAATCAGCAGAGGATCTTGAGGACTTAAAGTTCGCAGCCACCACTCTTTTCGGCTTGGGGACAGTTGTCCTGCTGTTTCTCGTTTTTGGAGGTCGATCGGTAGATCGCCTGATCAAGTGGGGAAGCAGCATTCGTTTTTTAGGCCCAGTGATTGGAAAGGTAGGACCACCTTTTCGAGCGTTTCATGCACATCCTCTCGCTTTCGCGTCGTCTTTGCTGATGAGCGTCGGCGTGCAGAGCTTATTCGCGATAAGCGTCTACCTCGTAGCCCGTAGTCTCTACAGTGATCCACCCAATTTAACAGAGCATTTCGTTATCGTTCCGCTGGGCATGCTGGCCTCGGCACTACCAATCACACCTGCCGGCGTCGGAGTCTGGGAAGCCGCGGTCGCAACACTTTACAAAATGATTCCCGCGACCCCGACGCAAGCATCCGGAACGCTCGTCGCACTGGTGTTCGAGATGTTGCGTATTCTGCTGGCTCTTGTGGCAACGGTCTTTTATTGGACGGCGAGCGAGGAAGTTCGCGAGAGCCTTGAGATTGCCGAGGAGCAACCGGATGATGAACCGGAAACACCGCCCAGTCCAAGTGCGGTGGCCGACTGACCCGAGCCTGCTTTATCGCGTGAGAGCGGCATCGTTTCGGAAATACGGGGCCGGTGAAACAGCGAGAAAAGACAAACGCCACCGCGCGAACCAACATCAACAACGGAAATACGATCACGCTGAAGGCTATCGTGCGACGGGCCCTGAAAATGTGCTTGAGAGCCCCAGTGGGTTGATCGCCGGCGAACTCTCCCCACGGCCTGTCCTCGGCCGCGGTGGACAAACATGGCTTAAAAGTGCGAAAAATCAGCTCTCCACCAGATGTCATCGTGAAACCTGCAGCAACGGGTTCGATATTTCAGCCAGCGATTCGTTTTTTTTTCATTGATGGCCATGAATACTGCTGCTGGACAATCAAAGCTTTTCATGGTTCAACCAGTTCGAATACTTGCCCCGAACAGAGGCGAAAAGCGGAACAAATGCGAGACTTAACCGAATCGTAGTTGTCATCGTTTGCTTGCTGCCCACTCCCCTTCAACGTCAGAACACACAGGCGTGTTTCCGAAATCATCGGCTGGAAAGCAGCGGAGACATGGCGCGGAAGTCCGCATTTGCTGTTATTCTGGTACGGATTGCGGCGGTCAGCGAAAAACGCTCCACGCCTTCAAACCTCATGAGTGACTCACCAGAGAAGGATGTTGCATGTCAACCGAAGCGACCGACGGCGGAGCACCGGCCGGTGAAGACGCGTTGAGCGAAGCCGATGCGAGTCGGCTTCACGAAGCCCGTCAGAAGATTCTCGACGAACTTGGAAAGATCATTGTTGGCCAGGAAGAGGTCATCGACGAAATCATGATCTGCTTGTTCAGTCGTGGCCATGTGATGCTTGAGGGCGTCCCGGGTTTGGCAAAGACCTTGATGATCAGCACGCTGGCACAAACGCTGGATCTCTCTTTCAGCCGAATCCAGTTCACACCGGACCTGATGCCCGCCGACGTGACCGGAACTGAGATCATTGAAGAAGACCGCTCGACGGGGCACCGCGACTTCCGCTTCATGGAAGGCCCGCTGTTCGCCAACGTTGTGCTTGCCGATGAGATCAACCGAACGCCGCCCAAGACCCAGGCCGCACTGCTCGAGGCGATGCAAGAAAGGCAAGTCACGGTAGGACGTAACCGGCACGAATTGGCCGACCCATTTTTTGTACTGGCGACGCAGAACCCAATTGAGCAGGAAGGTACCTACCCCTTACCCGAAGCTCAGCAAGACAGGTTCATGTTCAAGGTCTACGTCGAGTACCCAAGCTTTGACGAAGAGTTCGAAGTTGCTCGACGAACTACCGGTACCGCGAGCGGTAAAGTTAATCCCGTGCTGGGTGCCGAGGAGATTCTGCGTCTGCAGCGTCTCGTGCGTCAGGTACCAGTGAGCGACCATGTCGTTCGTTACGCCCTGTCTCTGGTCCGCCAGACTCGTGTGGGCAGTGACGGTGTTCCAGACTTCGTTGACGATCTTGTGGGCTGGGGTGCTGGACCGCGAGCCGTGCAGTTTTTGATCTTGGGCGGCAAAGCCCGAGCACTGTTACAGGGTCGCTTTCATGTGCAGGTTGAGGACATTCAAGCACTCGCCAAGCCCGTGTTACGTCATCGAATGGTAGTGAACTTCGCCGCCGAGAGCGACGGAATCACAAGCGACGAAGTAGTAGAACGAATCATAGCGGCGACGCCGACGACCGAGGACGAACTTTCACGCGATGCCCGATTCCAAAAGATATTTGCGTCCTGAGGTAACGACTCGTATCCGACGGTTGGAACTCAAGGCACGTCGTGTCGTTGAAGGGTTTCTCTCGGGGATGCATCGTAGCCCCTACTTTGGACAGTCGATCGAGTTTCTCCAACACCGCCAATACACACGCGGTGACGAGATCCGTCATATCGACTGGAAGGTGTACGCGCGCCAAGATCGCCT
>CAXGRW010000589.1:0-3730 GCA_964012125.1 uncultured Rhodopirellula sp. | reverse complement strand
AGTTGGTGCAGAAGCTGTTTCGAAACACGATTCCTTGTGACGCCAACGCATCAATATTCGGAGTCGGGTTCACGGACTTGAGCCAACCGTCATAAGCACCGATCGCGTGCGGTGCGTGATCATCACTAAAGATGAAGAGAATGTTGGGTTGCTCATCAGCAACGCTAGTACCTGAGCAACACATTTGCCCAATGAAAAGTAGCAAGAGAATTGGCAATCGAAGACAAACGCGAATCAAACTTTGTTCTTGCATAACACGGCATCAGAAAAGGCGGGGATTGTGGACAGGAAAAAGCATTGTAGGTCGGTTTTCCCAATCCAACAACGCTCAATAGTGCTCACCTGTCGAATCATCAACCAAGTCTGCTCCCAAAAACCCCAACAACTTCCAGCAACGTTGCTTCACCTGCGGGAGCTCCCTACGGCGTAGCCGCACCCGAATCACGCCCTGCTGAGCAGGGTTCCATGACAAGACTGCCAGCGCATGCCCATCCCCATACAAGTAAACGTCTTCAAGCTCGGGCCTGAGACAATCCGCTGTCAGCTGCGAAACGACAAGATGATCGAATTCACTCAATGCACACACCCAGTCACGAATGCCAATTTGTGAATTCTGTGGCTTTGCAATAATCGAGCAACATACAATATCGGGATCCCGTTTTCGACGACGACGACGACGACGAGGTCTATCGACCCTAGCCTGCATGGTGAAAATGATGCATCCACCACCGAAAAGGATGCTCCACATTCCCACGCGATGGGCATTGCCAGCCATTGCCTCGAAGCTTTGAATTCCCTCTCCAACCTGACTTAGGACAATGCCAAGCAGCAAGATGAATCCGCCAACACCAAACCCAAGGATTCCAAGATTAAGCCCGCGCGACTTAGTGAATCTGAATCGTTTTGGTGGTGACGGGACCGGATTCTCATAATCGCGATCTAACGGGTGTATTCCATCGTCCTCGTCAGTTAAATCACTCACAGCTACCACTCACGCAAATCACTACCCGTAGCGGCTCCCCGGCACGACTAAATTGCAACATTGGCATATACACCCTAGCCGTCACGAATGCACTCCACATCCGTGTAGCGTTTCATACCGACAGGCCTTATTCTGCGGCTGTTTCCTTGATAGTACCACCAGTGCTTCCACCATCAGGAACTGTGTCGAAATTCGTGTCGATGATTGCGGCACCACATGCATCGCCGAAAGTATTGACTGCGGTTCGAAATCGATCCAGTAACCAGTCCACACTTAAAATCAGCGCCAAATACTCAACAGGCAGCCCGACGGCATTAAGCACGATCAGCATCGTGACCAACCCAGCCTCTGGAATTCCAGCAGCCCCAACCGCCGCCAAAGTCGCAGTCAAAGCAATGGTCACCTGCTCCATTAAAGACAGGTCAATTCCAACCACCTGTGCAATGAAGATCGCAGCAGCAGCTTCGTACAACGCGGTTCCATCCATATTGATAGTGGCACCCAATGGCAGCACAAAGTTGGTGCTGCGTTCCGATACACCGCCTTCCGTCTCAGCGCATTCCATCGTGACAGGTAGAGTGGCTGACGAGCTGGCCGTACTGAAGGCAGTCAGAACGGCTCGGGACATTTGCCAAAGGAACTGATAAGGATTTCTGCGAGTAAAGAACCAAAAGATCACAGGTAACGTGACCAGCGCGTGAATTCCGAGTCCACTGAGTACCGTCATCATGTACCAGCCTGTCTGCTGGATAACCTCGCCCAACTTTCCTTCCGCTTGAGCTGCACCAAATCTGGCGGTCACCAAACAAAATATCCCGAACGGCGCAATCTTCATCAACAGCATGACAAACGCCATCAATGCATGATTGATTTGTTCGATCCCCGTTTTGAGCGTGTCTACATTCTCACCCAGCGTTGTCAGCATTCCAGCGAAAATGATCGAAAACACAATCAAAGGCAGCAGGTTCGTTTCGCTTGCTGCTGTAAACAGATTGTCCGTGAAAAGCGAAGTGACGAGGTTTTCAACGATCATTCCAATGGTGGGTTCTACGTTTTCGGGAGAGCCGAAGAAGTCTGCGACCTTCTCCTTAGGCACATCAATCTCTGCTGCCAGATAATCGTATATCAGATCTCCAGTTCCAGCCTCGTCACCTTTGAGTTCCTGGATCCTTTCTTCGGATACCGTTCCAACCCCGGGCTTGATGACGTTCACCACAACCAGCCCTACGACGACAGCCAGGACAGTCGTGGAAAAGTAATAGAGCACCGTATAGAGCCCAGGTTTCCCGAGCTTACGAACATCTCCCATGCCGAGTATTCCACACATCACGCTCGACATGACCAGCGGTACGACCATCATCTTCAAGAGGTTAAGAAACACCTCTCCGCCAAGATGAAACTTCATGGAAAACGTTGGGTACAACACCGCCAACAAGATGGCTATCACAATTGCAATGCAAATGTAAAGCGTTTGCCTACCACTGTGTTTATCGCCTGACATGGATCTTCCTGCGGATTAAAAACAACATTGATTAAACATCTCACACCGCGGTGCGTGGACGGTCGAGCTCCAAGCAAGCGACAGAAGAAATGGCAGAAGCAAGCCGCAACTGCCATCATCGACAGCCAAAGATGATAATGCATGCCAGGCATCGGCTGGGCTGCACACCACGAACCAACCCAGAAAATATTGAATTGCTGTACCGACAGCCGGTTGATACCAGCACGTTTCAGCCCGCATCTCATGCAAAAACAATGCTTATGCCCAACGCCTTGGACCATTGACCGCACCGAATGAAACTCACGCACACCGTTTCACAGACACCACGTTGGATCAAAGGAAAGCATCAAACAACATCTTCACGCCAGTGCAGACCATCACGACCACAAGAAAACTGAAAACGAGTCGATTGCCCTTTTTTATCGCAAGTCGCGCCCCCACGACTCCCCCAATCACATTCCCAAAGGCCATTACAAGCCCGGGTACCCACGCAACGAGCCCGTAGGCGATAAAGACGAGCGTCGCCGCAAGCGTCACAATGAAACCGACGCTATTTTTTACAGCATTTGACGCAATCAAGTCGCCGCTCTGAAGCCAACTCATGGCAACCAGCAGCAAAATCCCCATCCCTGCCTGCATGAAGCCAACATAGATTCCAATGATCACGAATACCGGGGATAACTTCCAAAACGATGTTTCTGTTTCCAGCTGTTCGCCTGTTAATCGTTTGGGATCAAGCAGGATGACCCCGGCCATCACCAAGAACAGTATTCCAAACACGCCTCGGAATGCATCTGCAGAGAGGTGCACCGCAAGCAACGAGCCGACCGGAACTCCCAAAAGTGTGGGAACTCCCACACGCATCACCATGCGTTTATCCAAGTGACCGTGTTTTTTAAACGTCGCTACTGCAGAAGCACTTGAAAACAGAACGGCCAGCCGATTGGTACCATTAGCAAGCTTGGGATCTAGTCCAAACAGCATGAGCGCAGGAAGTGTCAAGAAGGATCCCCCCCCCGCGATCGCGTTGACGATCCCAGCCGCGAAGCCTGCACCAACCAATAATAGATACCAACCGAGATCACCGGCACTCATGGACATCCACCTGCTACGAACCGACGCACAATACGCGCAAACACGCTTCACCTATCACAACACCCACCTTGCGTAAATCACGCCTTTTGTATGGGCATGAGTTGCGAACCAAACACGAATTGACTGCCACACCGTCCACCGCCGAACAACGC
>CAXGRW010000588.1:0-3733 GCA_964012125.1 uncultured Rhodopirellula sp. | reverse complement strand
TTCTGCACAACCCGTTCTGCACAACCCGTTCTGCACAACCCGTTCTGCACAACCCGTTCTGCACAACCCATTCCGCACCACGCACAACAAACCTGACGGCACCTTAGGGAAACAGCCTCAGGAAAGCGTCCGTTGAAACCAAATTGATATACGGTACCAGCAACCATGCCGACGAGATTAATTCATTACCCGTGCAAGGGGTTCAGTTTAACCTCAACGAACAGCTCGGCACGACTCAAACAAAACAATGCGTGACGTTCACCTCGCTGAACCAACCTGTCCGCTATCAGAAAGCATTTTTTCCAAGCAGCGAACCGCATGAGCGGCCGCATCAGCTTCATCAGGGTCCCGTGCTGCCACGGGATCATCTGCAGCCAGGTGGTGGTTACCTGGAATCTCGACAGGCTTGTCGAGTATCTGCTGAAGCTCGTTTGCGAGATTCCGATCATTTCTCAACCAGCGTCCACACCCCAGCTTCTCAATTCGATTTGCATTATCGAATTGGTCGAACGCCATGGGCCGAATGAGTTGAGGGATTCCGGCGGCCAACGCTTGAGACGTCGTGCCAATTCCCCCGTGGTGCACAATTGCCGCACAATGTGGCAACAAGCGTGTGAACGACATGTAAGGCATCGTCCGCACATTATCGGGTAGTTCGAGTGGAAAGTTTTCTGGAAAAGTCGATAACAACAGCCCAGGACGTTTCAGTTGAACACAAGCTTGGGCAGCTGCCTCAAAAAAACTTCGGCAATGATGGTGTGCCGTCCCGGAGGTGAATACGATCGGGCGATCCTGAGGCACCACGAAATCTTTGGTACTGTTATCCTGCAACGGAAAACCACAGTGTTCTAATTGCGGAAGAAATGATTTCGTTGCAGGGGCAAACCAATCCGGATACATCGCAAGAATCAGGTCGGGTGAGTGCCACCACTGATCGAGCGGTCGTCGCAAGGGCTTCAGTCCGTATTCGGACCGCATCTTGTTGATGGGGCCTCGAATCGTCGGGTCAACAGCCAGTGTGTCAACCAACCAATAGGTTGTCCGCATCAACCACTGGGGACGCGACATCTCAAACCACCAACCAGAAAGCTTTGGCGGATCATCAAGTGTCCGTAGGATAACAGGTTGCAAGTGAACACTTGCCAACGGCGTTTCGGGATGTGCGTCTCGAAAGATCCGCGAGGCAAGATCCAGTGGATGCGAAACAAGCACAGTCTGGCCTGGCACGTGATACCGCTGAATGACATCCCGCTGGCGTTCCAAAAACTCAGAAACAACGGTTCGAAACACTTGCAGCGGGCCGCGAATCGGCTTCCAAACATGGGGATTCCCCAAAGCCTCCGTGAACTGCTGATGACCAATCACCACTTCAACTTCAAGGCCCGCATCAACAGCCACGTCCGCGTACGGTTCGGCCAGAGAGATCACGACGTCGTGCCCAACCTCTCGCATTCGTCGACCGATTGCGATCATGGGATTCACATCGCCGCGTGAACCGGGTGCCGAGAGAATCGCTCGCAAAATTAACGCTCGATGTTGTATTCGGTGATTTTACGATAAGCGGTAGCACGACTAACACCGAGTAACCGCGCCGCTTCTGGAACATTTCCACTGGTTCGCTGCAGGGCTTTAAGAATCAAACGCTGCTCCCATTCATCAATGCGAAGCGTGTCGAGGCGACTGATTCCTGCATCGCGTAAACCGAGGTCATCCACCTCGATATTGGGTTCATCAGCCATGACAACGGCGCTATCGATGACATTTCGCAATTGCCTGACATTGCCGGGCCACGCGTACTGCAGCAACTGTCCTCGTGCTGCGTCAGACAGCCCCAATTTTGAACGACCGTGTTGCGCAGAAAAATGGTCAAGGAAGTGATCCATCAACAGCTCAATATCACCATCACGCTCTCGCAGGGGCGGCACAACCAATTCAAAGACACTGAGACGGTAAAACAGATCCTCACGAAACTTGCGTTCCCGGACAAACTCTGCGAGATCACGGTTTGTTGCCGCAATCACTCGAACATCAACCAGGACCTCTTCAGTCGCCCCAACGGGAAGAAAAGGATGCCCTTCGAGAATTCGCAGCAACTTCGCTTGCCCCTCAAGCGTCAATTCCCCGATCTCGTCAAGGAAGAGCGTTCCGGTGTGCGACTGCTGGAACCAGCCCACATGATCACTATCTGCCCCGGTGAACGCACCTTTGCGGTGCCCGAACAATTGGCTTTCGATCAATTCGCTCGGGATAGCAGCGCAGTTGACCGTGAGCATGGGGCGTTGGGAACGAGGACTGGAACGGTGGACAGCTCGCGCGACCAACTCTTTACCTGCACCACTCTCGCCCCGAATCAGAACAGAACCATTCGCATTACCGACCCTGCATATTTTAGCTTTGAGCTTGTTCATGCTGGAACTACTGCCAATCAATTCATCCGTATCAGCATTTCGGTCAGCGATACTATTTTTTTCTGCCAACAACGAATCATGTTCGAATACTCTCCCCAATCCGACTGCCAACAGACGCCCTGCTGCAACCGCCAATTCAAAGTGAGCCGGGTCAAACGTTGGCTGCTCCCGATACAGATGTAGCACCCCCAGATTATTACCAGCATTCTCCAGCGGAACATAAATCACATCAGACCAAGCTTCTTCTGCCATGCCTGGATTTTCACGCCGAGCATCTTCATTGATCCAGATGGCCTCACCATCACGGAGCACTCGTCGTACCAAACCCTTACTAAGGCTGATCGAGTCTGCACACTCAGCCGGGTGCACGCGCTGCGGCTTCATTCGGCCATCACCCGTGTCGAACGAGACACCGACCACATCAGATCCCGTCCGGTCCTTCAATAATTCGATGACAGTATCGATGATTCCATCAGGGCTTTCATTTTTCAGCAGGTTCAGACTGAGCGTGTAGAGATCGATCAAATGCCCCGCCGAAGCCACATCCGCTATCGGGTCCTCCAACTCAAGTCGCCACGTACCCGTCGTGTGTAACTCTTTGGTTTGAGTCTCAGTTGGACGGCCCTCGTCAGACTCATCGAAATCAGGCTCGACCAACTGCATGTCAGTGCTACCGACAGTTACAACGCTCTTGTCCAAAAGCCTGGCATGATCGGTTTTCTGACCGTTTACATGCGTTCCATTACGACTGCTCGTATCGCGAAGATGCCAGTTGCCGTCCTCAAAGAAAATAACCGCATGAAACCGCGAACTCACTGGATCAGTGAGCATGATGTCACAATTCGATCCGCGGCCAATATGCAGCGGCCGTGCAGGATCCAAAGGAAACTGTTTCCCCTTTTCTGGACCGCTTCTTACTGACAGGTAAGCCACCATGATTGATTCAGCCCGGGTTTTTCAGCTCATATACAAATGCTTATGGCGTCGTCGACGAAACCCGAGTTGGTCACTCGATGTAAGCCGTAAAAACCATACGGGACGGTTCTCGCTCAGGAGAAGGCACCTTCCCTGCGGCGCGGCCACTCAATACAGCAGGACAAAAACCACCGCAAGTCGTTTGACACCAGACACTTAAAGAAACGAGCAAGGCCGCAAATGTCGATTTTCGCCCATTAACTTCAGTCATCTGTCTCATTTTAAAACGCTGAGCCCCGCGAGGCGATCCCTCGGTTAAAGATTATTGTCATTCTGACCCTAATTCCCTCTCCTTACCGGACCAGACGGGCCAATTTGCAAACTGAGTACCGAAACCGCCAGCATCGATT
>CAXGRW010000587.1:0-3734 GCA_964012125.1 uncultured Rhodopirellula sp. | reverse complement strand
GACCTTGAAAGTTAATGTCCTCGATCACATTCGGACTCTTACCAGTTCGATCAATCGCGACCGACTGCATTGCCCATTCATGAATCACAAGTTCGTATCGAACCGGTGGCTCATATTCCGTCACGACTTCGTGGGTCCGTGTGTATCCGTAAGGATTCATGAGACGAAACTGCTCAATGCGTTTGCCACCGGTATCACGAATCAATTCTACATCAGCAGATGAGTTTGGCCGAATCCGCATCGTTTGGCTTCTTGCAGAATCCTGAAGATCACGAATCCCAACTTGAACTTCGCGGCGACCATCATTGACCAATTTCAGTCGTGCTGGCGGTAACGGTGGATTGCGAACAACGACGCTGTCAACCAAAAAGGATTGCGGACGCCGCCGCCAACCAGCGTAACCCTGCATAAACGGATCAAACGACGGACCATACCACTGCCAGGGGTACAAATGCTGCCGAGGGTGAAACTGATTCCGAGGGTGAAACCTGTGACGTGGAAACAACTGGCCCGGAAAAAAGATGGGGGCACCAAAGGTGAAGGGTGACATAATCTGCCCACGGCGCAATCTCACAGCACGCCGCGTATTAATGAAACGTGGACGTGGATCTCCCAAGCCCGCCGTTTGCATCAGACCAACACCCGAGCGGGGAAACCTGAGTGCCCGATCAATCGTGGGACTGTAATAACCAACAAAGTCACCACCCAGTGAATCAAACGAAGGATCACGACTAAAAGTCGCCCGCTGACCAGCGAGACTTTGAACCGCAATTTGTCCACCTTCAATTCGGGCTGTCGCCGTCACGTCGCCTGTCGGCTCAACCAGGTCAAAGGTTTGCTGTCCACTGACGGGAACACTGAGAAGCGTAAACACTAGCAAACCAAGAACAACATTGATGGACATTTTCATTTCCACGCTCTCCCTTAATCCTGACTCATGGACAAGCCGTCACGACAGGTATCCTGCGGTGTCAATCATCTGCAACCGCTAACTATAGAAGATGTCCATTCCTGTTCCAAAGCAACCCCAAACAAAGACCCACCTTACCTCTGCCACACAGAATGCCCTAATCTGAGCATCGCCTAAGATGATCACCCCCGAAGGTGCCTCCCAACAGGAATGACGCGAATCGCCTACGATTAGCGATTCGGTGCAGCAACGTCATGCAAGGTTGCTCTTTTTATTCATCAAGGACAAGAATAGCAAATCGGCTAGCTCCCTGTGCATCTGCGGCACTCACACTGGCGTAAATAAATCGCACGCGGGCACCGGTGTACCCATCCTTGTAAAACGTTACCTGCCCATCGGGATATTTGGCATAAACCTTAACGTAGGTTGAGGCTATGGGCTGATGCGAGTCCGAATCAGTGGTCTGCAGTTGACCAAATCCTTGGGAGCTGTACGTCGTCAAATCACCGTCATAATTGCATTAAGTTCACTGGAAAATCGGCGCTCATGCGGTGTTGCGGGAGGTGCATGATTCAGTTGGATGCCAAGTCGCCGCACCAGATAGTCGACAGATCGTTGGGGTACATTTTCGTAACTTAATAGACGCTGACGATCAATCATCGCAATGATGGCAGGTGATTCCTTGCCGTTACGTGATGCCAACCAGTCTGCCAGAAACGCCTCGCTACGTTCCAGCTTCCCGGATGTCTAGCAGAACAGACAATGATAAAAATAATACTCATCACTTCCCCGGATCAACTCCGTTAGCATCGCCCCGCGATCTTTGGACAGAGCATAGCGTTCCATCCAACTCACAGGCTCCGCGTGGACTGGCTTAAGCCCGACCAACAAACAGACGAATAACGGAATGGACACGAGCCAAAAACTTGACTGGGTAATCAGGAACATGGCAAAGATTTCCCCTAAGAGCGCTCTAAGAATTGAAAGACTGGCCGAGCGGCGTGCAGTGGTGCGAGATAGACAATTGATTTGTCGTGTTGCACCCACGATTGCCGCGGAATGATTTGCCGTTCAACGGCTCGGCACACCGCTTATTAGTTAATAATTGCGTATTTTTCGCGAATCGGTTTGTGCACCATCATCGCTAAAAAGCACCCCAATACGAACAAAAACCCGAGATGCGTCAGAATGCACCAAGGGTGACACGGATTAAATGAGGTTCCGTACCGCCACCAGCAGCTCGTCAATCATCTCGATTCGATGGGCAGCAGAAAGGGAAATCCTCAACCTTGCCGTGCCCTCAGGCACAGTAGGTGGCCGAATCGCCGGGACATAAAACCCACTCTTTGCCAGCTGTGCCGAAACCTCAATCACGCGTGCATCCGTTCCAACGACCACCGGAATAATCGGCACAGAAGCTTCCAGATCGTTTGCTACATCGATCGAAAGTTCCGAACGCACGTAACGCGCCAACTGTTGAACCCTCTGCCGTCGCTCTGGCCCCGTCCTAATCTCACTGATACCCGCCAACGCCGCGGTCACTGCTGCGGGGGCCAACGAAGTGCTGTAAATCAGCGACCGGCAATGGTTGATCAAATGGTCAACCACGACGCGAGGAGCCGCGACAAAGCCACCTTGGCTACCAACCGCCTTGCTCAACGTGCCAATCCGGATCGCTATCCGGTTTTTCACGCCCAGTGCATCACACACACCAGAGCCATCATTCCCAAGCACCCCCGTTCCGTGCGCTTCATCTGCAATCACCTTAGCATCATGCTTTTCTGCAACCTCCTGCAAACGATCAACAGGTGCAATGTCACCGTCCATCCCAAAGACTGTGTTTGTTACGATCCAAACACGAGCAAATTCCTGACGTCGATGCTGCAAAACATGATCGACCTCCTGCCAATCTCGATGCGGATACACCACACACTCAGCGCGTGATAGTCGGCAGCCATCAATTAACGATGCATGATTCAGCTCATCGCTGAGGATCAAGTCCCCAGCCTCAGCCAACGCGCTCACTGCACCACTACACGCAGCAAACCCGGTAGGAAACAAAACAGCAGCTTCCGTTTCCTCGAGCTCTGCAATTTGATTACTCAATCGCTCGTGGCAGGTCGTCCAGCCGGACAACAGCGCACTGGCCCCACTGCCGCCCGTTACCCGCAGTTCCAAATCTGCGTTACCCATTGATTGCTCATCGATACGTCTATCATCGCCACGCATTTCCATACCCAACCCGAGATAATCATTTGCGCCAAAGTTGAGCAGGCGACGACCGTCAGGATCGATCACATGAACACCATCTAGCTGACGTGCAACGAGACTCCGGAACCGATTGTGTTCTCGAAGACTCTGTTGGCGTTGCGTTAAGTAATCAAATCTAGTCATCAAACACCGGAACAGCGAACGGGGTACGTAAAATCGTCTGCAGACACACTCATCCCGGAGGCCAATCAAGTTTACGACCGCCCAGGACATGAAAATGTAAATGCATGACCTCTTGGCCACCGTCCTCACGAGTGTTCGCAACGAGGCGATACCCAGCACTCAACCCTTCTGCCTCCGCGACCTTCGCTGCAACCAGCACACAACGCCCCACGATCGCTTCATCTTCATCCGACAAATCAGCAAGCGAAACAATTTCTTTTTTGGGGATCACAAGAAAATGAGTGGGAGCCTTCGGATTTATATCACGAAATGCAAGGCAAAGTTCATCCTCATGCAGAACATCGGCAGGAATCTCACCCGCAATGATTTTTGAGAAAATCGTTGTCATTAAAAAACCCAAGTAGAAATACGTTACGGCTTTCACCAAAAA
>CAXGRW010000586.1:0-3742 GCA_964012125.1 uncultured Rhodopirellula sp. | reverse complement strand
TTGGGAGTTCATTCAGGCTTGTGCGAGTTCTCGAGCAGTCGAGCGAATTTTTGCGGTTTTTAACCGACTCGGGTTTGAATCTTTCTGCTGTTGGTCAGGTGATTGAACATGCACCTTTTGCAGCAACCACCACCGTCGAGGTCGAGGGGCGCACGACTGTCTTGAGCGAACAGGTCGCGGAAAAATTAATCGTGATCACACCGTAGATTGTATCTTGAGTCACTCGGGATTCGGGGGGCCTGTTTCTGGTTTGCTGTCAGCTAAGTCGGTTACTTTTTCTCCCGCTGTTTTCGCCTCGACGAGGCAATGAAATCCGACACATGGTTCTTCTTCGAGTCGTTCTTGCTGAGCTGAGTTGAGAATCTCTTGCACTTGCTGCATCCGTTGGGCGTTGAGTGCTGCAGAGATGACACGCTGTTTTCCGTCTGGTCCGATTGCCAGAGTGGTAATCACAGCAACGGTGTCTGAATGTTGCAGAGCCCGAATGATGTGTTCACCGACCTGTTCTTCGGCGTTTCTTATGGTTGTAATGAATTGCGTGAGTTGTGTCTGATCGGCTTGATCTGCGGGTTGGACTCGGCCGACGGAGGTCGCAGCATCACTGTTCGGTGTTTCGGTTGTCTTGTCTGTCTCATCTTCTGGTGGAACAGGATTAGATTGAGTCATGATCAGAGACTTGGGTTCGAGGCAAGGTTGCTCAGGTTCTAAAAGCAAACATGAGCATGAGAACAATACAGGCAGATGGTTGTAATTAGTTTTAGATGAACTGTTCACATCACGTGGTGAAATGGCAACCACCGGTGAAAGAGTTCATGTGATGAAGCTTCCGGATTACCGGCTGGTGCTTGGGCAGTGATTGGAAATATGCTGGCGTAGTCGATGAACATGGTAACCCTGCATGTGGATGATATCGTTGGGGTTAGGCTCAACCTTGGCTAGCGGCCAAGGTGCTCCTTGGGGCGATGTGAAAATTTCTAGTCCGGGATCATCGACCCCGACTCTTCTTTTTGAAAATTTGGCGATCGATACGACGGCTTATTTTTCGCTGGAGCTTATTCAAACCACTGATATTCGATGTCAGCGGCTGGGAGCTGTCCTGTTGCAGTGACCTGATTTTACGGCTGACTTTGAGGCCAGCTGGATAATTGAGACTGGAATGTACTCCGATGTTCCGGAGGCCACGCTGCAGCGGTGTTGCTTCATTGGTATCCCCTGTCGACAGAATAGCCGGACAAGGGTGGATTTTCGATTCATTGTTCAGATCGTGTTCAGTCACATCCGAGTTCCCACCTACTTGGCATCAAAAATAGCGTTATTGTTGATGAAGAACGTTTTTCCAACTTGTTTTCTGCGCAGCAGAACAGGCGTAAAGCTGCTGCTGATGCCACTGGAGCCTGTGAGCACGCCACGTATCCCGTGATCCGAGGGCCGGAAATGCCATCGGAAGCCCATTTTTACCGTGTTTTAGACGGCATAAACCGCCCATTGGCCTCGACGATTCCGGTTGACTCCTGCTAAATTGCCGAGCTTCCCTCGGTGCGACGCCCATCGTCTTCTGCTGCTGTTTTGATCTGCTATGGGCACTCGCTGTCAGATTGATCATAGAAACAAGCATACAACTGTCTCAAAAAACGCGACAAAGACGTGATTCTGATCCTCAAGAGTAATGCGACCGACGACCAGATTGACCATGTTTTGGAACGGGTCGAGGCGATGGGCCTACAACATCACCTCAGTCGCGGCACTTTTCGCACGATTGTGGGAATCATCGGTGATGAGGAAAAACTGAGGCAGGAGCCGATGCGGGCGATCCCCGGCGTAGCCAAAGTGATTCCCGTGTTACCGGCCTACAAATTGGCGTCCCGAGATGCTCATCCTGAACCGAGTGTGATTGATGTTTCAGGCGTGAAAATTGGTGGTGGTAATCTCGGCATGATCGCTGGTCCATGCAGCGTTGAGGAACCTGAGCGAATGTTTCGCATTGCTGAATCGGTTTGCAAGTCAGGTGCGAATCTGTTCCGTGGTGGAGCGTTCAAACCGCGAACCAGCCCCTATGCGTTTCAGGGCATGGGCGAAGAAGGTTTGCGTTTGCTCCGTGAGGTGGGTGACAAATTTCAAATTCCCATCGTGACCGAGGTAACGGACCCTCGCTTGGTCGACCTGGTCAGCGAGTACGCCGATATGCTGCAGGTCGGTGCAAGAAACATGCAGAATTTCGCGTTGCTGACAGAGGTTGGAAAGTCGACTCGACCTGTGTTATTGAAGCGTGGCATGAGTGCCACAATCAACGATTTGTTGATGTGTGCTGAATACATTCTTTCGCAGGGAAACAGCAACGTTGTTCTTTGCGAGCGAGGCATCAAGAGTTTTGATCCTGCGACGCGGAACCTGTTTGATGTGGCTGCTGTGCCCGCAGTTCAGGCGCTTTCGCATCTGCCGATCATTGTCGATCCGTCACATGCAACAGGACGTCCGGACCTCATCCCACCATGTGCTCTGGCAGGATTGGCTGCCGGTGCTGATGGTGTTCACATTGAAGTTCATGACTGCCCGGAGGTCGCTAAAAGTGACGGGCCGCAGGCACTACTTCCCGAACAATACGATGAATTGGCAAGTCAGATGAAATCACTTGCCAGTTTGCTTGGAAAAACGATTTCACCGCTCCCGGAGACTTTGGTTTGAGCCGTCGAACACTGATTGCTGGAAATTGGAAAATGAACACGCGAGCTGCTAATGCAACAGCGCTCGCCCAAGGAGTCGTCAGCGGCGTTGGGGATGATCCCAGCGTTGAAGTCGCTCTTTGTCCTCCCTCGGTTTACCTGAGCACGGTCGCAGAGGCCGTCGCAGGCACACCCGTTGGGCTCGGTGCACAAAACTTGTACGCCGCGGATGACGGTGCATTCACTGGCGAAGTGAATGCTTCCATGCTGACCGATGTGGGATGCCGCTACGTGATTTTGGGCCACAGCGAACGTCGTGCCATCATGGGTGAGTGCGATAAAATGGTCAGTGAGAAACTTCATGCTGCCCTCGCAGGGAATCTGGTCCCGATCGTGTGTGTTGGGGAGACCCTTGAGGATCGGGAATCAGAGGCAACCGAGAAGGTGGTCGAGTCGCAGATTCGAGGTTCACTCGCCGGGCTTGATGAAGTTCGTGCCGCAGGCATTGTGATCGCCTACGAACCAGTCTGGGCGATCGGCACGGGCCGAACAGCATCGCCTGAACAAGCAGAAGAAGTGCACGCCTTCATTCGAAAACTTCTCGGTGAATTGTTTACCGACGATGTTGCCGCACAAATCCGGATCCAATACGGGGGCAGTGTTAAGCCCGGCAACGCCGAGGAACTTCTGGGGCAACCCAATATCGATGGAGCCTTGGTCGGTGGCGCAAGCCTGAAGGCCGAAGACTTTCTCGGAATTATCAATGCGGGCTAAACCGCAACCTACAAATATCCAAACTCAATACTCGGTAGTGTCATGAATTTCTTGTTGCTGGGCGGTTTTGCCAACGGAATGCTCGGTTTTCTAATGGCCTTTCTGTCACTTTTCTTAATCATGCTGATTCTGATTCAGCGTGGCAAAGGTGGTGGTTTGACAGGAGCTCTCGGAGGACCCGGCGGCCAGAGCGCTTTCGGTAGTAAAGCTGGCGATACGTTCACTGTGGTGACAGTCGTGGTTGCCTCGATCTGGGGTTTTACCTGTGCATTCGCCATGTGGTTGAACGTGGAGTCCGGTGGCGACGC
>CAXGRW010000585.1:0-3749 GCA_964012125.1 uncultured Rhodopirellula sp. | reverse complement strand
GTCGCCAACGCGAACCTGGCCGTTCAGAAATGGCTCCAAACCAGTGAAGTAAGGACGATTTCGCTTCCGTTTCCGGTAGTCTGGAGTAACGTGATCGGAGCGAATTTGCTGAAGGTAGCGGATCTTTCGATTGTTCCCCCGCTTCTGGTTGGGAGGTAGAGCTGATTTCGGGGGCTGTTTTATGGCTGAATTACGGTGAATACGCTTTAGATTGCTTTGGAAGGCTGGTGCATCAAACTCAATACAGGAAAAACAGCTTGCTTTGGAGGCTGATAAGGGTTACTATCTTGCCATCTCGGAAGTCAATTGCTTATCAAATGACCAACGGAGTTCTTTTCATGTCAGTACGTTTCACACAATCTTGTCCTACCTGCGGCCGCCGAATCGAGGTCCGCGCTTCACTTATGGGATGCGATGTTCGTTGCCAACATTGCCATGCTGTTTTCGTTGCCCATCGAGACGATGCCCCTCAAGATAACGTCCACCAAGGTAAGACACTTCGTTCAGTTCCGTCAAAAGCCGCTGATGACGTCGCGTCAGATCCTTTGATGGATCGTGTTCAGCAGGCTTTGAATCGAGCCGAAGAATCAGCGGCGGTTAGTTGAGTTGGCCGCTTGGTCAGAGCAAGAAGCCTGATAACGCTTACGGCTGCAAGGTGACTTCTGCCGAGTCGGTCCCTTGCGATGGTGAGTCAGGTCAAATCTTCAGGGCAATTCTGGCTTCTACGAGCGCAGCAAAGAGCCTTTCTCGGCGATGTAAGCTCTATCTCGCGAGCCAAGACAGACGCTCAAAGGCAGGCTGAGGCCGGGAGCGTGTCTTCGCGAAGCAGGTCAATGTTTCCACCCACGGCAACGCCCTGCCAATTTGCAGCGAGCATCACACTGTTGATCCCTGATCCGATGCCCAGCAAAGCAGTGCGATCATTGGTGGTAATCTCGCCTGTGTGGGCAGCCCATGCTAATGACAGCGGCAGTGCTACCGAACCCGTGTTGCCGAGTTTGGGAAACGTGATGCTGTCGCGTTGAGGGTCCAGACCCATGGCTTCCAGCATGGCAGCACGATGCCGAGAGCCAACCTGGTGGCAGATCGAACGATCAATCACTTCTCGGCTCCACCCCGTCGTCTCGAGAAGACGTTCGAAAGCAGCGATCCCGGTTCGGATGCCCTCGGCCATCAGTCGTTCGGAATCTGTGTCCATTAACGGCTGCATCCCCGCTCCTGCCGCGTCATCGTCGCTCTTGCAGAGGTCGTGGAATTCGGTTCTTGCTTCCGCAATCGCAGCCTGGATAGGAGTTCCACTTTGCGAATGTTTGCGATGAGTCAGCAGCCACGCACAGCTACCCGATCCAATGGTCAGTGATGCAAACGCTGGTTTGACTGTTTTGCGTGTCAGTGACTGGTCCTGGTTCAAGCTTTCGATGGTTTGAGTCAGAAGAGGTCGGCTGTTTTCGGTGCCGACGACGATTCCCGCATCAATCACTCCTGATTCGATCAACATCGCGATTTGGACCGCACCATTGATCAAGCCCAGACACGCATTGGAAACGTCGTACACCCAGCACTGCTGTGGCAGCCCAAGCCCATGGTGCACTCGCGAAGCAGTAGCCGGCTCAAGGAAGTCGCGGCACACACTTGCGTGGATCAAGCAGCCAATCTGTTTGCGGTCGATTCCAGCAGCCTCAATTGCGTGATTCCCGCTGCGAATGCTAGGCCCGCTGGGGACCGTACCCACAGGCCAAACCCGTCGTTCGGCAATCCCACTCATCAACTCGAGTCGACCCTGAGGTAGCTTCAGACGCGAGTAAAGAGGCTCCAAGCGATCTTCGATGGCCTGACTGGTCCAAATCTCTGTTGGAATCTCTGCACCAATCGACTCCAGATAAACATTTTCGAATCGCACTGATCGCCTGAGGTGTTGTTGGGTCCGTTTCAAGTCAGCTGCTTTGAAACCGTCTGTTTTCAGCGGCCGTATCGTAACCTAATCGGCATAAACTCGCAGGTTGCTATCAAAAAAAGCCAATGCTATCACTGCCTGTAGTGCTATCGCAGGCGTTCGTGTGAATATGTGGAAAAGGTTTGGATAAGAGAAGATGGGAGGCTAAATTTCCGCACAATCAAGGGTTAGGCGACGTTGCTTTACCCGACCAGACGTTTCCACGGTGATTGCAAGAGGCGGGGTGAGCTGAAGAAACCGGTTGATTTGTGGACGTATTTCCGTGTTGATCACGATTGCAACCACTGCCGGATCTGCCTTCAGAGCACCAAGAATGGAGTCTGAGCCCTTTGATCGGGGAACGGAGCTTCGAGCAAGCTGAGGTTAAGTTTGGTGATGCAGGACGAGTCTGCATCAAAATTTCATTCGCGAATTCGAAGAGGACCTTTCGGATGTCGAATAAACCACTGATCGGAATGAACGCCGATTATCGGGCTGCCGCCCGTAGCATGCCTGCGTACAGTTATGTTGCGGCAGGGTATTTTCAGTCGATCATCTCGGCTGGAGGAATTCCGGTAGTGTTACCACCCATGGATGATTCCGCTGCGATTTCGCAGGTTCTGGATCAGCTCAATGGTTTTGTCATGATCGGCGGTGCCGATCTTGACCCACGAAATGATGGTTTCATGCTTCACCCAAGTGTGCGACCTCTCGATCCTGTCAGAGAAGCCTGTGATCGGTTGCTCATGGCAGATATCGCTGAACGACGGATGCCTGTCCTCGGGATTGGAACCGGAATGCAGCTCATCAATGTGCAGCAAGGGGGAAACCTGTTTCTGCACATCAAAGAAGATCTTCCTAACGCTGTTCCCCATCATGACCCGCAAGATGCTAGTCACCGACATACTTTGGATGTTGTTAGTGATTCCTTGATCGGTCGGGTTTATGGTGACGGCGAGATTCGTGTCAGCAGTCGGCATCATATGGCGATCGACGAAGTTGCTCCTGGTTTTCGTGTCACTGCAAAGTGTCCCGATGGAGTGATCGAGGCCATCGAAAGTGAAATGATGGATTGGTTTGCAGTGGGAACTCAGTTCCATCCGGAGTGCGGTGCAGCATCCGCTTTGGACATCCGTATCTTTGAAGAATTTGTTGATGGAGTAAATCAACGGATTGATCAAGATCTGCGTTTGGTCGCATAGCTAAATATGTTATGTTACCCCCATCACAGTCGAAGCTAGGCTTCGACGAGCGTTAACCGAGTGGTTGCGTTTTCAATCAAACCTTTCCAGCGAGCCAACTTTGCGAGCTGTTCAATTGATAGACCATCCCGCTGAGGAGAGTCGGATCACAAGGATGTGACACTAACCGAATCGTTTGTGAGTGTTTCGGTAGTCCAGTCACAGCCCAGCGCACGGATTAGCGCGTTTGCCGCAGGCAGGATGCCAAGGCGGTAGTGACCGAACATACCACCGAAGCCCGTGATCACGGAAGATCGTGACCTGATGCAGGATGCAATGGGTCCACAAATCGAATCGGATAGGCGAAAAGTCAGGATTGACTTTGAGGCCGGACGCGCGACGAGTCGAAGCGCGTCCGGCCTTTTTTCGTTTCTCTGCAACGCTATTTGTTGCCTATGCATCGCAATTCACTCGCAATTCACTCGGAAATGTACTCGCTTGTGATGGACCGGGAAGGAACAATGTTCTGCGTTTTGCGGGCCCTTGTTTTGCTGGGCTTACTGGTCCGTTTTTTCGTTTATCGTTAAGGCGAGTTGTTGTGCAGATCAATCCTTACGAATCAGCTCAAACGCAAG
>CAXGRW010000584.1:0-3790 GCA_964012125.1 uncultured Rhodopirellula sp. | reverse complement strand
TGTCCCAAAATCATCGGCCCCCAGGAACCGATATAATCCAGATATCGCCGGCCATCAATATCGAACAGATAAGGTCCCTCAGCACGCTCGATGAAGAGAGGCGTACCACCAACTGCTCCGAATGCTCGCGCGGGACTGTTGACTCCACCTGGCATCAGCTTTTGAGCACGCTCGAAAGCTGCCACGCTTCGTTCGCCGATATTGTGAATCGTTGTCGTATTCAAATTGGTCTCTCTCGATAAACTTGCAACAAAACGTCTCGTCTGACCCCAATGCCGCTGTCACACCCGTCTTCGTGTACCTGAGAAATATTCCCTCGGCTACGACCATTACGCCGTAACGCTTTTCCCACAGGCAACCACTCTCGCGGCGATGCAGGGTCCCAGTGTCTCTGCTACAAGGTGCAAATAGAAGTAGGCGGTCTGCTCGCGACTCTCAGCCCTATCAGAACCGAATAGCTTCTTACCAAACAAATCGATCCTTGAAGAACCGAGAAAAGGCTATCAACGAAAACAGGCTGCCCGATGGCAGCCCGTTGACACAGTTCCAAGTCGTGCGACGTCGCTCACCAACTGTTTACGGCCGGCGATGCCGAGAACGCTCGCCTTTGTTAGCAGCAATATCCCCTGCGAAAGACACCCTGAGGTGCTCACCGCCTGAGTCATTTCCACAACAAAAAATCTGGCTTCAAGTATCCGACCTCAAGCAGAAGCTGAGTCGATTGCTTCCTGCAGAGCGGTTTTTGGTCGAACACCAACAAAACTCTCCACCGGCTCACCGCCTTTGAAGAGCAGCAAGGTAGGAATGCTGGTGATACCAAAGCGCTGTGCAACGCTTGGGTTATCATCAATATTCACTTTGCCGACGCTCACAGACGGATTTTCGTTGGCCAGTTCGTCGATCATGGGAGCAATCTGACGGCATGGGCCACACCAAGGTGCCCAAAAATCAACGAGGACTGCCCCGTCGGCCTGCAGCACATCAGAGTCAAAATTGTCGTCAGTGAATTCTTTTACGGCATCAGAAGCCATCGTCTGCTTTCCTTCATTTACTGGTAAATCGTCGTTCAGGCCATTTTCCAACCTGCCAACGCGTCAAGTGACAGCGACAGCTACCACTGCTACGGCTTGCAAGATTGTAGGAACCGAGGCGACGGTGTCAATTTGATGCAAACGGCAGAGACAACAAAAGCAGCTCGCCCAAATGCGGTTTCTACGATCAATGACCTGCCTGATGGCCGCCATTCCACCTCACAAACAGCTTGATGGTGGCTGACTCAATGGCAGGAACGCCGCGATTCTTACCTCACATCGTGCAAGACTCGGGCCAATTGATCCAGAATCAATGCCGTGGCTCCCCAAATCTGGTGGTCTTGATGAGTGAGGGCAGGAGCTCGAAAACGCAACTGATCAACCTCGCCCGTACCTGCCATGACGCCGCGTTGCTTGATTACCTGGCTTCCGCGGCATTTTGCATCGCGATATTTGGAAACTTTTCGATCAAAAACGCCGTCAGTATTTTGCGAAGATGGTTCAGGGACCATCGTTTCCAATTGCGTCAGCGGCAACGTGATCACCTGCGCGACCTCCACTGGATCAGGATTCCACGGACCTGGATGTTCAATCAGCGCCACGACCGGATGAACCAGGTTGTCGCTGGCATAAACGTATTGGGGTGACAACTGCCCACAAAAGGTGGTGACCTTGGCATCTACTCCTAACTCTTCCCGAAACTCACGGAAAGCTGCCTCAAACATCGTCTCACCTGCTTCGACACGCCCACCGGGTAAACAGATTTGCCCTGCGTGATGTTGCAGGTTCAACGGTCTCAGTGTCAACGGAATCACCCAACCCTGTGTAGGGCAGTGATACAACGTCACAGCCACGGCAGCGATGCGTGACTGGGGTCGTGCAGGCCCGCGATGCCGCCCATAAGACAATTCCGGCACCAACCTCGGCCGCGGCAAAGGTGTGCCGTCACAAAGGCGAGACCTGATACGATCAATTTCGGTACGAGAAACCGGCATGCATCCGCCACGTCATCCGAATGCGAATCATGTTTCCATGACTCGCTGAAGTCTTACATCAACGTTTCAAGCAAGCGTCGCAGCTTTCTCAACTCAACGCGCTGGTCCATTTCATCGCACGGAGTCATGTGAACCACCAAGCCACGGTCATACTTGTCTCGCTCAAGCTGCGTGACCAATTTTCCGTAATCGACCTCTCCCTGACCAACGCTAACCTGAAACGCATCAGGACGCGTGTCGCGGAGGTGCACATTGCAAACAAACTTCAGAATTTTATCGAGGTTCTTACCGTTCGCACTGCCGCAGATATAAACACTGGGGTCAAGCGTGATGCCCAACCCGTCAACGTTGTTGCATAGCACCATCAAAGTATCAGGATCCTCGCTAAGACACCCCAATTGACTTCGAACCGCGACGCGAATCCCTTCGGTTTCGGCGATTGTCACGAGTTGCTGCAGATGCTCCACCTCTTCGTTGAATGGAGTTCCATGCTCACCCGAGGGTACAGTGACGTTGACCACTTTGGTTGCCTTAGCAACACGACAGAACTCCTTGAAGTCCTCGTAATGCTGGTCGCCCTTACTTCCCAGTTCCAAACTGTAACTGGATATATCCAGACGGTGAGTGTGCCTCAATATCTGAACCGCTCGATCGGGGTCACCCAAAAGCTGACTTGGCTTGAGGGTTCCAGATTCGTGAACCGCTATCTCAACGGCCGCAAATTCAAGATCAGTGAGAACCTCGATGGCCTCTTCGAATTCCATTTCGGGCCAGCACTCGGTCGACGCTGCTACAAACACGTTGCAATCCTTACTTAGCTACCTTGAATCCATCAGGCCCTGACAACGACGACAGCCCATGCGTTGGGGGCATCTCGTTATACCGAATGATATCCATCTGAATTGATATCATTTCCAATCCGACATTCATCGTGATCGGGACCGCTGCAAGCTAGCCCAAAGGGGCTAGACTGCTTGCTCAGGACAGCTTACCGATTTCACCCCCTGTCGCAACAGACCGATCCGGACCAGGAATGCGTTGCTTTCCAAATTTCGGCAAGACTTTTTCAGATTCCGGTTGCCGAGATCACTCTGAACCAGCTGTATTTCCGGCCAGCCACCCCATGATCTCGTCGGCAACCTGCTCAATCGTCTTGCCGGCTGTATCGAGACGGTGGTCTGCTGCTTCCTGATAAAGAGGATGGCGAGTCTGCAGCAACTCACAAATTTCCTGCAACTCATCGAGCTTGGTCAATGCAGGCCTCTGCTCGACACTGACATCATCCTGCTGCAGCCGACCTGCGATCGTTTCCGCATCGCAGTCAAGCCAAACACAGACACCTGTTGAACGGATGATCGCCCGATTACCAGCACGCAAGATGGCACCACCACCGAGCGAAATAACAGCGTTTTCTGTCTGAGAAACCGACTCCAAGGCACTCGATTCCAAATCACGAAAAGACACTTCACCGCCATCCTGAAAGATCTCACTGACCGACTTGCCTGCGTTCGCCGTCACCACGCCATCCAAATCAATCACCGTACGCCCCAGTGATCTCGCAAGCAAAGACCCCACCGACGTTTTGCCTGTGCCACGAAATCCTGTCAGGTAAATGTGTTTTGTATTGACCATGGAAACCATTTTGGGCAATAGCGGGCAAAAGAGCGAGTCCCCTGATGATCACTGCCTTCGGATCACTGCCTTGAGATTACTGCCTTGAGATTACTGCCTTGAGATTACAGACCACGCTTCAGACAGCAAAGT
>CAXGRW010000583.1:0-3798 GCA_964012125.1 uncultured Rhodopirellula sp. | reverse complement strand
CAAAGCGGATGACAGCGAGGATGACAGTCCAGATTCTGTTGTCGAAGGCACCGTTAGGATCCCTGCGCTCGGCATAGAGATTGAAAGCGTGTTGGTTGCAGAAGATAAACCAGATAAGTTCCGCGACATCAAAACTGCAGTGGGAGCCCCTTTGAACGATACGGAACCTCCAAGTCCGCTGCCAGCGTTGGTGTTCGTCGGGCTGGGAATGCTGTTTGTCGGTTTCTTTTGGTGGGCACGCCGTGGCAAGTGTGCCAAGCCAGAGCAGTGGGCTTTTCAACGGATCGGCGAATTGAAGCAGGCCTATGATTCAAACCAGATCAGCACGGCGGAAGTTTATGGGGATCTGTCGGTTGTTCTGCGCGATTACATTCAGTCTGCATGTAACACAGCGGCCACTGCTCTTTGCACATCAGAGTTTCTGGATCTCTTAAGCCGCGACGGGTTCGATGCTGGAGTGATATCCGGGGCCCGTTCCATCCTTGACAAGGCGGATGTTAGTAAATTCTCGCCTGATGTAGGGGCGTTGGGAGAGGACGGGAAGTCACCATTTGATCAAGCACGTTCTGTCATTGATGAGTCCGTTCGAGTGCAGAACGTGGCTCGGCAGCGTCAGCCCAAAACTGGTGCTCCTGCCGTTCAGGCAACCATTGAGACGGGTCGAAAGGCGGAGGCATAAATGTTTTACAATCCATGGTTTCTAACACTGTTGCTGTTGGTGCCGTTCGCAGCTTGGAGGTTGTGGCGGGCGAATCAAGTGACTTCGATCAACTACAGTTCTGCTGCGACAGGCTGGGCGGCGCGTCCGACTTTACGGCAGCGTCTGGTCTGGTTGCCTCCTGCCATGACTCTCGTTGCGATTGTGCTGATGGTCTTATCCTTGGCCCGGCCTCGGCATGGTCGTGAGCAGACAATGGTTAGCACGAACGGTGTGGCAATTGAACTGGTGGTCGACCGATCTGGCAGTATGCAGGCTCTTGATTTCCAAATCGATGGCAAGAATGTTGATCGTCTGACAGCAATTAAGAATGTCGCTGCCAAATTTGTTTTGGGATCGGAAGCCTCTGAGAGCCAGGCGGCGTTGGAAGGGCGTGTGAGTGACTTGATTGGACTCGTCACCTTCGCTGGTTATGCAGATGCGATCACGCCCCTAACGCTGGATCACTCTTTTCTTGTCTCTCAGCTTCAGGGTGCCGAAATTGTTACAACTCGGGGTGAGGACGGTACTGCAATTGGAGACGCCATCAGCCTTGCGGTCGATAAATTGAATAATTTGGATGATCGACAGACTGATGAGATCAAGAGCAAAGTGGTCATCTTGCTGACTGATGGTGAGAACACAGCCGGCGAGATCGATCCCGAGGCCGCTGCAGAACTGGCCAAGACAATGGGAGTCAAGGTCTACACGATTGGCGTCGGGACACGCGGGGTTGCACCATTTCCAGTTCGTCGATTTGATGGGCGTATCATGATTCGCAATGAGCGGGTCAGCATAGATGAAGTAACGCTTGAGAAAATCGCAGACACCACGGGTGGAAAGTATTTCCGTGCGACGGACACCGAGTCGTTGGAAGCCATCTATAAAGAAATCAATCAGTTGGAAACAACTGAAGTAGAAACACAACAGTTCGTTGACTACCGCGAGCTTGCTGTTCAGCAAGTGAGAATAGGCGGCGTCAGGATTCCACCATTACTTTCGGTCGCGATGGTGTTGTTGACACTGAGGATGATACTCAGCCTTACTTTTCTACGACGTCTTGCTTGAGGGATGGGGTTATGAATCCTGATGAACTACAAATCGGAAATGCACAAAACCTACAATGGATGTGGGGGGTAATGGTAGTTCTGCTGCTGGCAGTTATTTCACTTGTCTGGCAACGACAAGCGGCAATGCGGTTTGCATCCAGTGAGATGTTGACACGTATTCTGCCGTTGAGAAGCATCTATCGATCCGCTGTTTCGCTTGCACTCGTGATTGCGGTGATGATGTTACTCATATTCTGTATGGTCGATGTTCGGTGGGGGAAGGTTCAACGCGAAGTTCCCCAAAGTGGCATTGAGGTGATGTTCGTGCTGGATGTTTCACGGAGCATGATGGCTGAAGATGTGACTCCCAATCGTTTGGAAAGAGCCAAGCAGATGATTAAAGACACGGTTGATGAGATGGCTGGCGACCGAGTCGGTCTTACCATCTTTGCGGGAGAAGCCCGCCAACAGATTCCCTTGACTAATCACTACGACGATTTCAAGCAAAGTCTGGACGAGGTGGGACCTGGCAGTCTCAGTCGGGGAGGATCGCGTTTGGGAGATGCCATTACTGTTGCCTCACGCGGGTTTTTGGAGGTGACCAACGATCATAAGGCGATCGTGCTGCTGACCGATGGAGAAGACCAGGAAAGTCGGCCGTTGGTCGCAACGAAAACCGCAAAGGACAAGAATGGCGTGCGGATCTTCACCATTGGTCTTGGTGATCTTGAAAAAGGTGCACGGGTTCCTGTTCAATCCTCTCGCGGCAGTGATTTCTTGACGCACTCCGGCAAACCCGTCTGGTCGAAGTTAGACGGCGCGACGCTTGAGAAAATTGCCGCTGAGTCTGGTGGAGCGTACATTCCTGCTGGCACAAAGCAGGTCAACATGGCTGATGTCTATCACCGCTACATCGCCAGCGTTGACCAGACAGAATTCGAGACCGCCAAGGTTGATTCTTATGAGGCGAGGTTCCAGTGGTTTCTCGCTCCAGCGTTGGCACTGCTGCTCTTGGAAGTGTTGTGGGTGGGCGGAAAGGCCAACGTTGCCAGCGCCGTAAGTCGGGCTCAGGACTCACCGTGAGGCCACCCATCGTGTCCTGCAGTACTTCATTTCTGAGTCCGCAGCTACATGACTTCCAAGTCTTACTTGACCTTCTGTTTTCGGCTGAAGAGGCGGCTGCGAAGACTTGGTGTTTTCACCTCGGGTTCGGCGACTGGCTCCGGGGCAGGTTCGGTATCGGGTGCCAGCGCTTTGTCAATCATTTCCTGCGTGAGCATCGTCGCCTTCAAGACAGCGGCAACTGCGTCGGTTTCGGACTCGCCGATGGTCTCTTCTGTTTTCAACGCTGGAGCCATGTTTTCACGTTGATCCAACCACGTTTCGACGTCGCGGTAGGTCCCGGCAAATACATCAGTATCAGTTGCGTCTTGGACTACAAACTGCTTGTCGCTGACGCGGAAGGCGATTCGGAATGATTCGGTGGCGGAGTTCATTTCAGTGTTCTTGGGTTGGCAGCTGTTTTGAAGTGTGCAGAATCTGAAGTGCGTTTTGGTGCGATTCTTGATTCGCCTCGATGCGTTGACGGCCTGTACCGACTCAGGCTGCATGCACATCACCTGAGTGAATGCCAAACTCGTGAAACAGAAATGGAGCTGTTTGAGCGAGAAACGCAGCATGTACCGAAAAAGTCGCAATCTGCCCGAGAGGACAGACCATCCATGCAGCGCTCGTTGAGTGCAGACGGATTCACAGGCCTTCACTGGAAACATGCCTCTGATTCCGACCAAGGTCGGGAGAAATCTTTGATTTAAGACAAGAAACTGAAAGTCAAGCAACTTTATCAGAATATGTCTGATTTAAACGGCGATTCGAGGAGTCTGCTTTGTGCTTGTCCATGCGATCTGTGTGGTGCCATCACAGCGGGGCGTGCTGACTCTGGCGGAACTCAGGAAAACACCACCGTTCCGTTGCCCCCTATCTGGGTCGGTTGTCGCTTACCGCCGACTTACGTCGAAGCCTGATTCTCAGAATTTGGGAGCGGTAGGCCAT
>CAXGRW010000582.1:0-3820 GCA_964012125.1 uncultured Rhodopirellula sp. | reverse complement strand
ATTCGTTCCGCTGACGAGACAAGTCTGTGCTGCAGCGAGAGAGCGAATGCAAAATCACGACAAGGCATCGCTTTGGATGCATCGAAATGGTCCTATACCGGCAGTAAATCTGCGTTACTGCGCAAAACTCCGTCAAAAGTTGGACTTTCGCGGCTGAATTGCGTACATTCTGTTACATCTTCTCTCCAATCTGTCCTCCAGCCTTTTCAAACATGAGGATTTCGATGAGCTACAAATTTGTCCTGGTCAACTCCGACAGCGGAATTCCCGAACAAAGTTGGGTCCTGCCCACCCCAATCGTTGTGGGTCGTTGCCCGACAGCCGATATCACCCTGGACGATGCATCGATCAGTCGCCGGCATTGCCAATTCTTGATTGATCCCTACGGAGCGTTGATCGTCCGCGACCTCGGATCCACCAATGGGGTGTACGTCGACGGCCGCAAGGTCGAGAAGGCCACCCTGTCGATGGGAGCAGAGGTGCGGATCGGCGTGCTTACCGTACGTGTTGATCTGACCGATGATGAGATGGATGAAATTTCACATGAAAAATCGGGGGCGGTCTACGACTTGGTAGACACTGAGCAAGTTCAAATCGTCCAGCCCGAAGAAGAGCGTTACGAGATCGGCTAAAGATCACAACGCTTAACCAACCCAAGAAACCAATTAAAAAAAGTCCGACGAGCTCACCTCGCCGGACTTTTTTAATTGGTTTCACTCCAAATTGGCTTGCACCAGTTTGGAGAAGCAAGGCCCTCAGCAGCCTGCTTGAATCATTCTGTGCCGGCTGCAGGGGAAGCGATGGATCCTCCACCTCCGTCATTGATAGCCGCACCGGCAGCAGCCGCTGCAAGCAATGCAGCCGCTGCGCCTCCGCCTCCGCCTCCGCCACCACCACCGCCGCTAGCGACAACAGGTGGGCGTGTCTCAGCAGGTGGATCGGAAGTGTCGTCCAGGTTGTTCGGTGCGGCCTGAATACTAAAACCACTGGATGGCTGTTGCAGGAGAGATACGAAGCGCGCTTCGCTCGTCGTCCCAACCTGTGCTTGTCCATCTCGTGCTTTCCCAGCTCGCATCTCAATACCGACAACCGCAACCCCCGACTTTCCCCGTGCCACGAAAGCGTAAATTCCAGTATCCAATCCGGGTATTTCAAACTGACCATTCTCGCCTGTCACGGCAGTCGCAACCTTCAAGCCATCCTGCAAAAGAGTGATATCTTCGCCGGCGGCTGGCAGGAAACCGCTACCTGGCTGGTACAGCACCCCCGAAAACCTTCCATCACTGAGTGTCGCAACGCAGTGCCCCGCAACGACACCTCGCTGTGCGACCTCCACACCCTCGGGGGCCATCTTGACTTCGTCGATTGTCAGCTCATCTTTCACATGCTTCGCCATTCGCTTCACGGCAGTCTCTTCGATGAACGCACACGAAACCGCGGCACGCTCGGTATAAGTGTGAGCATCAACATCGTTCTCTGCAGCAACTTGTATCGCGTAAAAGGCGAACAGGCCGGGAGCCTTGACCATCAGCGAGTAAGCACCTGGCTCAACGTCGGTGACCGTAAAACGCCCCAAGCGATTCGTCTCACCTTTACCAACCCAGCCGTCTTTGCCTCGAAGCACAACCACTGCATCGTCGACAACGACTGCCGCACCGCCGAGTACCGGAGCAAAGATGTCTCCCTTGAGTACGCCAGGCGTCTTCGGCTTGACCCATTGCACAATCGACAATGTGACGCCAGCAGTGCCGTCAACCGCAACTTTTTGCGGCAATAATTCCTGAGCTTGAACCTGCATGTTTAGGCCAGTGCAAAACAACACTATCAGGGCCAGTGAGCAAGAAATCCGTCTGTTCATGATGCTAACCGAGCTTGTAGTCACCCTCGAGCACGAAACGTGCAGGGTTATGGGGAATGTCTTCGTTCACCCTAGATTACCCAGACTGCACCATTGAATCAATGCATTCACCCAGAATATCCGTTGTTTCCCAACCAAGAAATGCCGCCCAAGAGCAACCACCAAAGGAGGTAACACTGACCTTTTTACAAGTGATCTGGCGAGATCGGCACGACGTAAGCTGCTTTTGAGGGAAAGGAGCAACAGAAAGTGATCAACAGTACACCAGCAGTGCCACCTCAGCAAGAAACGCCGTATTCGGGTGAGGGAACTGGTTTACAAGCAGGAGTGCGACAGAATGCTTCACTTCAGCTAATCATCAGCCTCACCATCCGCCGCAACAGCGGTCATAGACATCAGGATGAGGAGAAACAAGACAGCCCCAGATGCCCCACCCAACATGCTTCCCGCCAACAAATGAGATCGCAAGTCCGGCTCAACTTGCACAGCAGCACTCGCCGGCACTAACAGTTCACAGCTGATTCCTGAACTGCTTTCAAGCAGCTTGCTGCTCTCGATTTGCTTAATCATTGCACTTCGCAACTTTTGTTGCTGCAGCATCTCCACTTGGACACTCTCGCGTTGCCGAAGTGCTTTAAATTGAGACGCGACAGTGGTCGACAGTTCTTCCAACTGAGGGTCAAGCCGCTCAATCTCTTCGGAAACCGTCCGGAGTTCAGATCGCACCGCCTTCAGTAAAGGGACTAACGACATCCCATCGGTACGCGTTACACCGTCTGTTCCACCGTCTGATCCTTCGCCATTTGCTGCAGGTGCTTCCTGCCTCCCAGCGTTTGTTTCGGGGAGGATAATCCCAACACCGCCTGGCTCTGGAGGCAGATTAGCCAGTTGTGCTCGAACCCGCCCAATCTGCCCGCGGAGATGGGAAACGGCTGGGTGTTTGGGGCCGTATTTCTTCTCGATCAGTGCATCAAGTTTTTCCTGCATTGGAGCCACTTCACGCTCCACCTTCTCGATAAGATTATTCCGCATTTCAAGCCAAATGCGATACTCCTCCGCTGCCTTTGACGACTCACCAGCCGCGGCTTGCGTGACAACAGAATCCTGAGCGGCCGATCGACTAGCGAGCTTGGGCTGTGGCGGCGGAGCCCCAAGCGATTGCAGTACCACTCGCTTGTCAGCTCCCTCAGCCAACAGTGCCTCAGCTCGAACAAGATTCTGCTTCAAGCCATCCCGCTTCAGTTGCAATCGTTCGAACTGGTCGACGATTGCATTGAGGCGTACCGCATCCGGTGAAACGACATCTCCATCGCGAAGCCTCGCGCCCGTGACGTCCGCGAGCTCTCCCAGCCTGTTCTCCAAGTCTTGAATTTTTGCATCTATCTCTATCCGGCCCGAAGTCACGAGAGCCAACAAGCTAGCCTGCTTTTCTTCCAGAGCACCGTTGTCAAACTTCTCGACAGCTGATTCCGCAACCGCCTGCACAACTTTCTCGCTTGTGCTTGGCAACCGTGAACGGAATGCGATTCGATAAACACCCCCTAGTGAACTTTCGCCGGACTTCTCTACACGCATATGCCCGTCGTTCACCCATGCACGAACAAACGCTTCTGGACTCTGATCACGCACGCTCACCATCCATTGCAATTCCTGAATATCACCAAGCCCCCCCAACTCCACTGCCCGCTCTAATACCGCCTGACTGCAAAGTAACAGACTATCGTCAGGCGACAGCGTCTTCAGTGATTGCAACTGTGCCTTCTGTGGTTGTTTAATTGGCCCAGATTGGACTTTGGTGTCCGCAACGACAATGTGGGGCACGTCCTTAGGCTCCGCTGATTCGCGAGGTTCCGCTGACTCACGCAGCAAAATATCCTGAGACGCATCATCAGTCATCCGAAGCCTAGAGACCAGATCTTCTTCACCAACTGCATCCACATCAATTGCGGCAGCATCAGTTAC
>CAXGRW010000581.1:0-3829 GCA_964012125.1 uncultured Rhodopirellula sp. | reverse complement strand
AAGCTGCAGGTTGGTTGTAAGCTGCAGGTTGGTTGTAAGCTGCAGGTTGGTTGTAGCTCTGGTTTACCCCAGTCGGCGGACCGGATGCGGTGCTGTTGCCGAGGTTGAGGTCCGAAAGATTGAAATTGACTTCACCCGGGTCAGCCGGTGGTGAAAGAGTTTCGCCGGTCACCGGTGAAACCGTGAACGATCCGTTCGACGGAGTTCCTGTTGGTGTCCCTGTCGACACTGGGGAGGCCGGTGTGAACCATGGCTGGTTGGTCAGGGGGCTCACGCAACCCGTCACGCACACCAGCAATCCCATCATTGCCAGGCCGTTGGCCCAAGGGCGTCGGGGTGTGCTATTCGTATCCTTCATGCGGTCAGCTTCATCTGAAGTTTGAAAGGTAACAGTGACTGAATGCTCAAGGCCGCTACAGCGGCGTGGGGGGGTGGTTTTAGAAGTCATCAAATCTCTCCCCTCGTGGCACGACCTTGATGTCCGGTGGGTCAGCGATCTGTGGATTGACTTCCAGCAGCTGGCTTCGTTCCAGTCGCCTGCGATTCAACTCAAGTGTTCGTCGGTCGATCCAATCACCCTCTCGTAGATCAACCAGGTTCAGCATGGTCGTTTCCTTCATGAGGTCGGGCTCGCCTTCGATGTTGACCAGGATCTCACCGACTTTCCAGCGATCACCCTCGGTGATCTCGTAAACAAGATCGACAACATTCGACTCGTCTCGCATCACGGTTTTTGGTTCAACATCTGCGTAGATGTAACCAAGTTCGCCATAGCCATAGACCAGTTCCCCGATATCGCGTCGCATTAAAGTGCCGTCAAACATGTCGCCTGGCTTCAGGTTCATGCGTTGCCGTAACGATTCTTCTGTGATGTACTGATTTCCCAGGATCTGGACATCATTGACTTTAAATCGGGGACCTTCATTGACTACAAAGTTGACGGTCAGCCACTTTCCACTGTCGTCGTATTCGATTTGTCGTCCGACGGTGGCCGTCAAGAATCCAAGGTTGTGATAGTAAGTCGCCAAGACATCAACGTCCTGATCGATTTTTCGCATGTCGACTGCGTTCCCGATGTAAGTCAGGATTCCCGCCATCGGGCCACGACTGTTGATAATCTTCTTCAGGCGTGCCTCACTAACGATGGTTGAGCCATGAATGTGAATGCTCGCGATTCGTTCCTTGGGGCCCTCGTTGATTCGGTAAACCACCGCACCTGGATCACCTTCGATCCCGATGTCTGTAGTAATGGAGACCTGATTGAAGCCTTCGCTTTGGTAGTAGTCGACCATTCGGCGTCGTGCGGATTCAATCGAGAACTCGCTCAGTGGGTCACCTTTGGAAATGCCGCAGCGGCCAGAAACCTCTCGCTCGCCCATGGCCCGATTGCCATGGAAAACAACGCGTGTGATCATCGGGCGCTCGTGAACGATGTAGGTCACATCGACGCCATCAGCCTGTTCATCGATTTTGAAGGTGACATGATCGAACGAGCCCATGTCATTGAGACGTCGTACATCTCCTAGCACCACTTCGTAGTCGTAAAAGCGATTTTTTCGTGTTTGCAGCTTTGACGTGATTTTGTGAATGCCCACGGTGCGGTTGCCAATCACGCGGACGGTCTTGACAATCGCATCACCTTTTTCTCGATGGATTGGTAGTCCCTCGATGTTGTGGATGTGCTCACGGAACTTTGGCTTTTCCTCTACTGGCGGTGCACCGGCACCTCCGCCTCCTCCTCCCATGCCAGCTCCGCCCATTTGCGCGTGAACGTTCAAAGGTAAGGTCGCCAACAGGCAGCAAAGAAAGAAGTTATGGGGCAGTGCCCGTGATCTCAGTTCTGTCCAGAGGGCAGAAGCGAAATGTTGAAATAGGATCAGTGAAGGTTGCGGCATACTCTTGAAACCAACAGCACGAAAGTCTTGTATTCCGGTTAGTGGAGTCGAAACTCCGTCTACGGTTCTTGGTAACTACCAGTGCAGGCTGGATTGCCACAAGTCGGATTTGTGTGGCTAGAGAGTGAAACGTGCCGGGTTTAACAAAAAACATGAAAAAGAGACTGTTTTTAGTGCACCCGTGTTTCACGTTGTTTGCTGTTTCACGAGTGAGTGCCGCACGCGTGACGTTCGCAGTTGGATTTTTTCCGTCAGCCTGCTGTCGAGGCGGGACAGCGATTCATTGCCTATGGCAACGAATCGGCAGAAAGACGCTCGGCTGTCAGCACGGTAAGGCCAGCGAAACGAGGCAAATCGGTGACGAGGATTTAGAAACCCGGATCAGTGAAACCCGGGGAATTGAGACACCATATTCAGGTAGGCAGGCCTAAGGATCATAAACCGGCCTTGTGATCAGCGTTCTGTTGGGCAGGCTGGTCTGAGGCGTGGTAAGTAACTTTTAGGTCAATTTGAAATCGGCATTACCTACCGTTTACGCAGGCAGATCCGTCGCGCGTCATGCTACCCGCTTTGATTGATGCACGACAGCTTTTGCTGTCTCAACTGTGCGGTTATTGGCTGCTGTCTATGGCCGCCTACTGCAGCGCCAGTTTCTGCACGGGAGCGTCGAGTTTCAGGTCAACACTTTGTACAGGCAGTTCAAGCCAATCGGTAATCAGCATGCGTTGAACCAGAGGTTCTTCAAGATGCTTGTGAACAATCTTCATCAATCGATCACGGATCTGATTCTGGGTGGGATCTTCGAGCCACGTCGGGTCGACCTGACGGAGTGTTTGTTCCGCGGTTTCTCGAATCTGCAAACGCATCATGTGAAGGCGTTCTTCACCCCGACGCAGCATGGTTGGATCAACAACAGCGTGCAGCTTGAAGTGATAAACCTTCGATAGATCGTTTACTGGCTGAAATCGATAGCTGCCCATCGCGACGACCGTAGTGTCGAAGTTGCTGAGCCGGGAAACTCGACTTCGCACGTACCCAATCACCGCCGCGTGAACGACGACCATCATGACGATAAGGCATGCGCCCCAGTAGCGACGAATAAGATTCACAGCAGCAGGCTCAGATGCGATGGGGGTAACAGACGAATAGGCCATCCCGTGTTGGGCAGGCCGATTCGTACCGATTGCAACGATCAGACGGATTTCAGGTCAGAACAGCTCCGACCCTCTGTAGAACTCTAGGATACGATTTTGGGCAGTGCGGCTGATTCCGTGGTATCAAGTGCCCAATAGTGCTGCTGTAGCGTTAAAATGTCAGCGTCAAAATGGAGAAGCAGCAATCAAAATTGAAGATTTCGTTATCGTTGCGGCCCCAGAAGGCTCTTAACGTGGAGCGTTGTATTGTTCGGGATGAACGGGTTGAAACTCGGGCGATACTCCAATCCACCTGCATCTCATCAACGGGGAAATCGAACGATGGACCGTCTCAAGCAGCCAGATACGGCTCGAATATTGATCTTTACCAGTCCCAAGGCTGGTAGCGGCGTTGGTCGGGAGCAGGTTCCACGCCTCGAGACGTTGCTGTGTGAATTGGGGGTTGAGGTGCAGATGGTTCACCAAGTTGATCAGCTTCGGCGGTTGGTGGCTGAAGGAAATCCAAGAGGTGGTCAGACGTTCGTGGTTGCTGCGGGTGGTGACGGAACGCTTTCTTTGGCTTGTGCTACCCTGTTTTTAAGCGATCATAATAGGGATGAAAACGATCTGCGGTCCTCTGAAAGTGATTCTGCTCTGCGGGCACAGGGCCGACCCGAGTCTGACCAGGTGACGGTGTTGCCGATGCCGCTGGGGACCGAGAATCTGCTAGCCAGGCATTTCGGGCAGGTGGCGGATGCTGCCGAAGTGCTCAAGACGATTCGCCACGGGCAGCTATTCAAG
>CAXGRW010000580.1:0-3837 GCA_964012125.1 uncultured Rhodopirellula sp. | reverse complement strand
GGTGCTCCACGAATCACTCGGCCACCCAGTAACGGCCACCCAGTAACGGCCACCCGGCAAGGGCGTCTGGCGTCCCAAACCACTGAGCGAAACTGCGACCGCTTTCCCAGCATGGCAAACGAAATGAATTCAGCAGACGATCCACACGCAGCAACCGCTGGCAACCACTTCGACGCTTCGGACGATACATCAACTGACGAGCAGGAGATCGCTGCTCTTCTGGAACAGCTCGCCAGTGGTGTCGACAACGCAGCTGATCAGCTGATGCCGTTGGTGTATGACCGGCTCCGAGGCTTAGCACAAAAGATGCTGAGAAATGAATCACCATCCCACACTTTGCAACCAACCGCCTTGGTGAACGAGGCATACATTCGGATGCTGGGGCAACGTCAGGTCAACTGGCAGGGCAAGACCCACTTTTTCGCGATCGGAGCGCGAATGATGCGGCGGATCCTAGTCGATCATGCCCGTCGAAAATTGAGCCAAAAGCGAGGCGGAAGCCTTCATCGCATCTCTCTTGAGGAGGATCTCTGCATTAGCAAGCGGAGCGATGAGGATGTTCTGGCAATCGAAGACGCCCTCAGCAAACTAGCTGAGCTTGACCCGAGACAGGCACAAATCGTCGAACTGCGTTTCTATGGTGGACTCACAGTGGAAGAAGTCGCCGAAGTTCTGAAAGTCTCCAAACGAACTGTTGAGTCTGACTGGACGATGCTCAGAGCATGGCTGCGACGGGAACTGACGAGCGAGCAATCAACTTGACTCCCAAAGAGTACGCACGCGTAAAAGAGATATTCACGCAGGCAATCGTGATGAATCCTGAGGCACGCGATAGGTACATCGCGAAAGCGGCGGGAACCGATGAGTCGATAATTGCGCAAGTTCGATCACTGCTTGAACACCACGTCGAAGAAACCGTGCTCGATGCAACAGATGCACATGACACGGTCAATGACGACATCGTGCTGGATGCGGCTCCTGAGTCAGACACCTTTCTTGTTCAGAAGGATGTCTGGGAAGACAACCGGCAAATCCTGCGACGCAGATTGATGATTATCGCCACGGTGATGACCATCATCATCACCGTCTCAACGGTCGACTGGTTCCTATCAGCCACGGAAGAAACTGACTACATCGCTCGTCTGATCGCATTCGTGATCAGTTTGACCGCGGCAAGCATCCTGTATCGCAACCAGAATCTGTCATTGCGGCAAATCAGGATTGCGGAACTGTTGGTGATGGCAAATGTCGGACTTCTGGCTATCGATCTGGACATCCGCATGACCTGCAATGTGGTCGAAGCTGAAAAACCAAACGTGTCCACCATGCTCGCCAGCATTAACAATTGGAATTACGTCACGTGGAGCCTGATCATCTTCATTTATGGCGTGTTCATGCCCAATCGCTGGCAGCGAGCTGCATGCGTACTACTGCCCATGGCGGCGGTTCCATACCTCGTCACGGAACTCACGACTGCCATCGTTGCAGATCAATACGGAAAAAACATACAGGACCTGATGCACAATGACCTGCTTGGCAGACCCCTGTCACCGCCTTTGATTGCGGCCTGCATTTCGATTTTCGCAGCGCACACTATCCATGGGGCAAGAACATCCGCTTTCCAAGCCCGAAGACTCGCGCAATACCGACTCATTGATTTGATCGGTGAAGGAGGCATGGGACGTGTTTACAAAGCTGAACACCTGCTTTTGAAGCGATCATGTGCAATCAAACTGATCCAGCCCGACAAAAATGCCGACGCCAGAGCGTTGCGGCGATTCGAACGCGAGGTCAGAGCAACCGCGCGGCTCACCCATCCACACACGGTCCAAGTCTATGACTATGGCCAAACCAACGAAGGTATTTTCTTCTTTGCAATGGAACTGCTTCCAGGAATGAACCTTGGTGAACTGATCAAGAAAACCGGACCACTGCCACCGGAACGTGCCGTTCATTTTCTTATCCAAGTCAGCGATGCATTAAGAGAAGCACATGAAGTCGGATTGATTCATCGCGACATTAAACCAGGAAACCTTTTTATCTCGGAAAGAGGTGGAATCAGGGACTACACCAAGTTACTGGACTTTGGTGTGGTGCGAGAGGTCAAGGTTGACCCATCGCTGAGTCAGACCGCGATGATGATTGCCGGCACGCCGTCATTCATGGCACCCGAACAGGCAACGCATCCCGAACAGACCGATGCACGAAGTGACATTTATTCACTTGCGATGGTCGGTTACTACATGCTTACCGGCCAAGCACCCTTCAAAGGGCAAACACCTATCCAAATCATGATGGCTCAGGTCAATGAAACGCCAGTCCCGCCTTCGGAACATCAAGCCGGTATACCAGCGGACGTCGAAACAATCATCTTAAGGTGCCTTGAAAAAAAACCTGAGGACCGCATCAACAGTGCGACGCAATTACGAGACGCCCTGATCGCGTGTAAGTGTTCACGCGATTGGACTGCACTGCGTGCTTCGAAGTGGTGGAACGAACAGGAACCAAGTACGACAAAACTAAACAACTCGCCTGAGACGAAAATCTCCCGAAAAAAGACGTGATCCCGACAAAGGCCGTCAAAATGACAAGCCGAGCATTCCCCTCGCGTGACGCCAGACGAGGGATTCGAACGCTGCCAAGCATGCTCGCCCAACCTCAGCCAGTGGCACGCCACTGACTGCACGCTGTAGAGCGTTCCTCTCCTGCGCGTTGCCAAAGTACAGCAGATCTGGAATACAGCAGATCTAAGGGCCCCAGTTCAAGACATTCCTCAGCACGCACCAGCGTGGTTCATGGTCTTTCGTCCCTTCACCTTCAACCCAATATTTCCTCAGTTGCTTCAACGTCCCGTCCATCTCTTCGAAATCAAGAAATCGATCAAGCAACCGTACCCATTCGCCATCATTTTTTCGCACCGCTAATCCAACCGGGCGATGGATCGGTGGCGTGGGAATGACGCCTGAATGATTTGGATAAAACGCATTCCACGCCGCCCTCTCTTCAGCCGGAAGAATCAACCCGTCTAGATCTTGCCGCTTTCCCTCGAAGAATGCCTGGATCGAATCTACCACCTCAAACTCGACTTCTGGATGACGCAAACGAGCTTCTCTGCGGCATCCAAGTCATCAGTACCCAGTTTGCGAACACTGTCGGGAATCCCATCAAGAGCATGAGCATCAAATTCGTCACGACGGTGATCGCGAACCACAATTGCAACCGTTGCTCGTTGGTAAGGCCGCGAAAGTCCGACCGCAAGCAAACGCTCCGGCTTGATCACCAACCCACTCATTGCAACATCGATCTCACCTGAGTCCAACTGTTCAATCACCGAGTGGAACGTGTACGGCACAAATTCCCGACCGACGTCCAAGCGTGCAGCCAGCTGGTGCATCAACTCAACATCAAAAACCACCAATTCATTTCGCCGATTGAAGTAGGAATATGGCAGATGCCGTGCCCTGTAGCCGACGCGCAAAACCTTTGCACTTGCCAAATTTTCCAACATGGGATCACCGCTTAACGAACGAGGTGGTAGCTCGTCGCGTGATTCATAAACAATAACGTCATCATGTGGCTGTGAAATACCGAGAGCCAGGAACTGGTCGTCGCAAGTGCAATCCAGTTTGGTACTCGCCAAATACCATCGACCAGCAGAACAGGTAATAAGTAAACAGACCCCCATCACCACCATTGATCCTGCGAGTCGCGCCAACCGCAACCTGAGCCTCCCCTGCAGCACCGCAGCCACAATGACCGATAATGCCATTAAGTCCTGAGGTAATTGAAATTTATCCAGCATGTAGGGAATGCTGACCAACGGACTTGCAAAACTGG
>CAXGRW010000579.1:0-3845 GCA_964012125.1 uncultured Rhodopirellula sp. | reverse complement strand
CGGCGGAAAGGTCGACGATGAAGACTTCGTCGTCTTGGATGATTTGGATTCCATCGGAGAGGTCGATTCCGGCTCCGTTATCCAAGTCAGAAATTTTAGTTTGCCCTGTGACGGCAGGCGAGATACCTGACCCGATCAGTGGTGGCGGATTCATGCCAGCGGGATTCAGGATCGTTAATTGATCTGCCATTTCGGAGCCTTCGGCGTCAGCAAGTGCCAAAGTGCCACCAAGACCGTCGGCATACTCGACGCGAAGTCCATCAGTTGTCAACGAGGCAGCAAGCGTCCTTCCGTCGACATCGGTACCTGAAATGAGCGTCACCACATCACCCATGGTGGTTGCCGCGCTGAGGTCGAGATCGTACCACCCTCCACCACCAGAGACACGTAACAGGCCGGGGGTGATACCGTCGCCGTATCTCATGTCAACTAGGTGGGTGTCTGTGTTCACGCCAGCTTGCAGTTGGTCTCCTTCGTAGAAGACTGATAACGCTCCCAACGCTTGATTTGCGTTTAGATTGAGGGCGCTTGTTTCGCCCGCTCCGATGTCGGTGCGGGCGATCGCTTCACCGCCGCTGTAAAGGATTTTGTCACCAACTCGCGAGAAAGCATCCTGCGAGTTGAGAAATCCACCCAGCAATTGGTGATCACGATACATCGCATTGCCCGAGGCAAAAACGGTATTGATGGTTTCATCAATCGTGGTGGCTAATGCTGCCCTTTCGTCCTCTGAAACGACATTTTGAGCCGATTCAATCGCGACAGCCCTCGCTTCGATCAGAGCATTGTCGACGCGTGATAATGAACTGTCAGTTGATTGGTAGAAATTAAGCGAGGAAGCTGCGTTGCGACCAATTTGGGTTGCATGGTCGATTCCGCGATGTAGACCGATGGCGCGACTTGCCGCTGCCGGATCATCCGACAGACGTAGCACACGTTTACCCGTGCTTAGCTGGTCATATTGTTTCTGCAATGCGATCTGGTCAGCATTCAGTTGAAACAAGAGACGCTGATTGCTCAGCGGAAAACTGGTTCGAACGGTCGTGACTGGCAGAACTGACATTTCGCAGGACTTTCAAACGCATCGGACAACGACGTCCACAAAAGCAGACCCAAGAGATATCGGCACCAAAAGGGGGAATGCTGGAGTAATTACTGCTACGACTCCTAGATTTGGATCTCACCTCGCTTGCTTTCAGGCAGTTGATAAGATTTCCTCAAGTTCGCTCGATTTTAATCATCCCATCAGAAATCCATGATCTTCATTGGAACTATCAACTTGACCCGCACTCGCGATGAAGGCAACTTTCTTTGTCCTGCGTGCGGAGTTTCACAGGGTTATCGGTTGAGAGCGACAAGAGCATGGCTGACCGTCTATTTCATACCCACGGTCCCTGTCAGTGATCATGAGTCCTTCGTTCAGTGTGATCATTGCAAAGCTAATTGGGATCCGTCCGTTCTTGAAATGGATCACCTGAGCCATTCTGATATAGATGAGGAACAGTTCTGCATCGAAGCCGTCAGATCTGCGGTCCTCGTGGTGCTGGCGGACAACGAGATTACGGAGAATGAGATCAGCACCCTGCAGACGATCTCATCACATCTCATGAAACGACGTGTTGGACGGGATGAGTTGGGGCAACTTTGCTCCAGCGCACAACAGCATCGCATCGAGCCGGTGAATTATGTTCTCACTGCTTCCCGACATTGGAATCAAAAACAGCGTGTGAGAGCTCTGCAAGCGATGTTCTTGGCTGCCACGGCTGACGGGGCGTTGGGTGAGTTGCAACTTGGGGTTTTGGCAAAGATGCAGGAACTCTTTGATTTTACAGATGCCGAATTTCACCAAGCCATCGAACAAGCAGTCGATTGGGAATCAGCCATTTAGAACGCAATAGCTGTTGGTTCTTTTTCGAGGCACGATAAGCCATGCTTTCCTTTCAATTTTCCCACACCCGCTGCCAGCTTTTCCAACTCGCCATTCCGATTGATACCGGAGTAGTGTGTTTGGCTGCCAGGCAGCATGCAATTGCGGGAGCGGATCGGGAAATCAATGCTTTGGCTTCGTCGAGATTAGCACTGTGAACCCGGGGCAGTTTCAGCTTAGCTGCACCAGCGTTCAAAATAGGAGCCGCTGGTCAGTTCGAGGCTATCTGATGTTTCTGCCTCGTTAATGTCAGCTGAGGTTAGTTCATCCAACATTCGATCGGTCTGATCAGCCGAGTTTTCGAGGCGATGCATCCACAGTGATTTCAAGGCTCCTACGCTGTCGAACAATTCTGGCCGCAACATCAACATCACACTTCGTGAAACCTCGCGGTTTGCTGCGGGGAGTGCTGGATCGGAGGACATGCGTTGAGAAATCATGTCGTGCATTGAGATGTTCATGAGAGCATTCGATGTCTTCCGCGTGACTCCGTGGCCCTGCTGGGAAGCCTCGTCAGCGTATTCCGCTGCTCTTTCGGGATCAATGGCGTACTGAATGGGCGCGGTATTGCGTATCGACATTCGACCGATCAGGACATCAGTCCAGCTTTCAATCCCTTGGCGAACGCGATTGAGCCGCTCTGCCTTGGTTGCCGCAGCGCCAAGGGCTTTCAAGATGATTTGGTGGACGCGGTTGCTGGCTTCCAAGTGGTTCAAAAAGATAGCATGCGTGATTGGTGAAATTTCCTCCTCGGCGGCACGTTCATCCATTCCGGCGCCCAAGGCAGCCACTACCCTTGTCAGAATTTCCGAGACCAGAATTTCTTCCATCAGGGCGGTATGGTCCGACCACCACGCTTCCATGGCGTCTTGGTCGTCTGTACTGCCCGCACGACTGTACCGTGCCATTGCCTGATGCCAGAGGCCAAAGCGAGCGTGGGTTGTGGTCCAATATTGGGTTAACGCTTCGGGAGACAGACTATCGCGGCCATATAGAATTGCGGGACCATGCTCGGACACTACCGCAGCGAGATCAACTAGGAGAACACTATGCATAGCTAGAAGTGAGTAATCAGAGGTTTGAAATGATTGTTGGCTTCCTACAGCATGATTCGTGCCAATTTCGGTTTCGATTTCAGGGGAGCCTCTAACTCTCTTTGTACCAACGGTTTGCGTGCTGTTTTTGTGTCATGGCCGCCTGTCCGTATGCTTGAGGCGGGGCATTTTTTCACTTCGATGTTGATTTGAGTAAACATTGCCGTCTCTTTTGTGCAGCATTCCACCAACGCTCATCAGCCATGAGGATGCGACTCAGGCTGCATTTCGAGCCCGGACTGCAGGCAAGCTAGGGATGCTCGACTGAATAACTCCTGAGGTGATAGATCGCAGCACTGCAAGCAGCAGAACAGCAAACAGCGGGGTGCCGGTTCGCAGGCATCAGAATCTGAGCACGAGACCGAGGATGGCAAGCCTGTCGTTTCAGTCAGATTGCGGAATTCAGGTGTGTCGCATCGAGAGCTGAATCTCAGGACAATCCATTGGCCTCGGCAAACTGATGAACAACCGGACGCTCGGTCAAACGTGGATTGATGTGGGGGCGTGCTTTTAGCAATGCCTGCTGTGCCTGCTGCATGGTCATGCCGCGATATTTCATCAGCCAACACATTGCGATGGTTGCGCTTCTCGCTCGCCCTGCTTTGCAATGAATGTAAACAGTGCGTTCCTGGGCGGCATGTTTTTCAACGAACTCAACAGCTTTCTGCACGTCATCCAGTTTTGGGTGTGTGAAGTCTGTGGTGGGGATACGCAATTGTTCGATATCGTGCTTTGAGTACTGCTCGGTGGGACCGGCGTATTCTTCGCAAGTGTTGACAACGGCTTTCACACCCGCCTTGTGCATGGCAGGTACATCACGGGCG
>CAXGRW010000578.1:0-3848 GCA_964012125.1 uncultured Rhodopirellula sp. | reverse complement strand
TTGTCCCGCAAGGGACCAGGACAACGAGATGGGTCCGTTACCTGCCCAAGTGGATGATGGGCACTGGGTATGAAATCATGGTTAGCCAAGATGGTGTTGCGTTGCCCGGATTTTCTGGATCGGTTGGCTTCACGGCAGATGCTCGCGAGTTGGGCCGCTACTTGCGTTGGCAGCAGCAAGCGGCAACTGAGCTTACGGTTGATCTGCTTTTGATTACGCCCGCTGACTTAAGCCAGGCTGACGCTACTGCTATGAACTCCATGAGACTGGGTTGCTTTTTTGAGGTGACTCGTCCTTGGGCCGCCCAACGCAGAAGTGGTGGGCTTGGTGTATACGCTCCATCTGCGTTTTCTTGTGGAACCGGGAATTTGCCCAAAGACTGGCGAGGCTATCAGCGTTGGGATTTTATTGTCTTGACCAAAGCGGCGATTGCAGACATTAAACCGCGCACAGCCGAATGGAATGCTTTGCTGGGATGGGCCCTTTGTGGTGGAACGCTGGTTGTCTGGGATGTTGAGTCGCAAGCGGAGTTGGAGGTCCTGCTCGACAGAACTCCGACGAACCAATCGGATTTGGTGTTTGATGAAATCAGGAGTTTAGGTTTCACTCAGGATGACTTTTCGCGGGCTGGGATCGAGCTCTTGGGGTCAGGAAAGCTTCAACGCAGAAGCACTCTCATACGCAGTGAAAATTCAAGTGTTTCCGCCGATTCCGTTCGCGTTGCTCCACGTTTTTATGGAGTGGCTTTAGGGGCTGGGAAAGCTATCGCAGTGAGTGGAATTGAGGCGTTGGATTTTAAGACGCCCGTTGCTGGTTCGACCGTGAATGTTAATTTGAATGGGGCTGGCTTGCTGAATCGTTCGAAGTGGGATTTCTACCTGAAGCTGATGGGAAAAGACGTGTCTCCCATTTTGCGGCGCGGAGCAGAGCCGATTCTTGGAAATGCAGAATTCAAAAAATGGCTCATCCCTGGCGTTGCGCAGCCGCCTGTTTATGTGCTGGTGAGCTTCTTGGCGATCTTTGTGGTTCTTGTTGGGCCTGTTGCTTACCGCCGAACGACGAGAAGTGGCCGGGGGCATCTGATGTTTGTGGTCGCCCCGCTTTTGGCACTGGTGACCACTGTGAGCATGTTTGCGTACGGCATTGCAGCGGATGGTTTTTCTACGCTTGGTCGAATCCGGCAAATCACTTGGGTCGATGGGGCTACGGGAGCAGCTAGCGAGCGGATTCGAGAAACTTACTTCGCACCGATCAGCCCGCGTGCTGGTCTTTCGTTCCCTGCTGATGCGGAGGTTTTTTCGGTGCGGCGTCCAGATTTTGGTCCGTGGGAGTCACGTCACAATACTGTGGATCAAATACTAGGGTCGGTGACTATCAACGATGAGGCTCAACGTTTTAGTTCCAGCTTTGTTCCCTCTCGCGAACAGAAACAATTCGTATCGCAGCGACCTCGTTTTGATGTCGGAAGATTGTCGATTGCCCGAATCGATGGAGACGTAGAAGCGTCGAAATGGCAGGTCACGAACGAGTTTCGGTTTCGGATTAATGATGCGGTGGTGCGAGATCGTCAGGGTGCGTACTGGCGGGTCGAAAATGTCGGGCCTGGCCAGCTGCAAGTTGCGGTGGCATTACCTGCAGCAGATGCCCGCAAGTTGATGGGCAAGTTTTACCTTGACCACAACCCTGTGGCTGCCACGGGTTCCCGAGGAAGGCGGGGTGGAGGCTGGTTGGGTGGTGTCGTTGATCTTACGGCTGAACTGAATATGGAACTGCATGGTGGAACACGTTCCCCTGAAGGAAAATTCGAATCCTCACTTCGGGAATCACTGCAGCTTAATAATGAATTGCCGCTTGGCTTTTTTGTTGCTATGTGTGAGGTTACGGAGGATGCCACGGCAATTGAAGGGTGCAAAATCGAGAACAGTGTGCACTATGTAATCGGGACTTTGCCATGACGCATGAAGAAGGAAAACAACCCACTGATAACACTGCCAAGGCTGAACTGGCGGTTGGGGATTCGTTAGCGGCGTTGAATGAAACAGCGGTCTCTCAGATAAGTTCAGGGAATCAGGGTGAGCAGAAAGGCACGCGTGACTTACCTGCGGAAAGTTACCCACCAGTTCACGTTCAATCTGAGGATTGCATCGAGATGCGACGGTTGCATCGTTTCTTTGGTGAAACCAAGGCGGTTGACGATGTGTCGTTTAGTGTGAAACGGGGGCATGTTTTCGGTTATATCGGACCCAACGGCGCAGGCAAAACAACGTCGATGCGTATTCTGGCCACCTTGGATTTGCCGAGCTATGGCGACTCGTTTGTCGATGGTTTGTCATGTGTGAATGATCCGGAATTGGTTCGTAGGCGTCTGGGCTTCATGCCTGATTCATTCGGTACTTACCGCGATGTAAATTGCCGTGAGTATCTGGATTTTTTTGCTCGAGCCTATGGGGTAACAGGAGCCGAACGAAACCGAAGGCTTCGTTGGGTGCTGGGGTTTACGGGTACTGAGGGTATGGCAAACAAACCTATCCGGGGTTTGAGTAAGGGCATGAAACAACGGCTGTGTCTTGGTCGCGCATTGATTCATGATCCCTCCGTGCTGATCCTGGATGAACCTGCTGCCGGGCTGGATCCGCGAGCTCGCATCGACCTGCGCCGGATGATCAGGGATTTGGCTGATCAAGGAAAAACGATTTTGATTAGCAGCCACATTCTGACTGAATTAGCTGAAATGTGTGACTCGGTCGGCATCATCGAGCAAGGGAAGCTACTTGCAACTGGAAGCGTTGAAGAAATTCAAGGACAACAGAGGGAAACGAAAGAGCTGACAATCCGAGTCTTGGAGCGTTCCAGTGAAGCAGCAGCCGTGCTGCAGTCAGTGCAGCATGTAGATCAGGTCATCATCGATGGAGAATTGCTGCGTTTCGAGTTTGCTGGCGAAATCAAAGATCAGGCTGAGTTGTTAGCGTTGCTCGTTGCGAATGGATTTCTTGTTGCAGAATGCACATCACATCGTAAGAGTCTCGAAGACGTGTTCCTGCAGGTCACTGAAGGATTGGTCCAATGAGTGAAATGATCAAACCATGGGCTTGGGGTGAGCAAAGACGCGGACAATGTGGGCCGTTAAATGGTTCCGCCAGTCAACGCCGTGCTGAACTGCCTGCAGCGAATTCTAGAGAAATGTCGTCGGGGGAACCGAGGTGTGGGAATCCGTTTTTAGGCAACATGATGACTGGTAATCCATTGCGGAGGAGTGTTTGATGGCTGCCGTTGTACCGCCCGAGGATTCCGCCCAACAAGAAGTGACCGGAGGTTCTGCACTTGGAGCCATTCTGAGCATTGAACGAGTGGATGCTTGGTGCGAAAAGTGGGGGGATTGGTGTAACCCAATCCTCGTCAAGGAAACTCGTCAGGCATTGAAGAGTCGACAGTTCGTTATCACTTTCTCACTTCTGCTGTTTGCGGCTTTGTCTTGGACCATCATTGGTACTGTCTCGTTGATGCCGGGGATTTATGACACGCCATCTGCTCCGAGAATGTTGCTGGGATATTATTTTGTGCTCGCTTTGCCCATGTTGCTTGTGGTACCGCTTGCCGCGTACAGATCCCTCGAGGGTGAAATTGATGATGGGACTCTGGAATTACTGTCGATTACTGCTTTGTCACCAAAGCAAATTGTTTTGGGGAAACTTGCCAGCGCCATGCTGCAAATGCTGCTGTATTTTGTAGTGCTTTTTCCATGTGTTTCATACGCATATACCCTTCGTGGCGTTGACTTCCCGACCACTGTCGTCCTGCTTGGTATGCTGGTTTTTGCGGGAATCCTGATGACGATCGTAGCGTTGTTT
>CAXGRW010000577.1:0-3850 GCA_964012125.1 uncultured Rhodopirellula sp. | reverse complement strand
CAGAGCTTCGAGACAAAGCGAAGCCCGGCCCAAAACAGTGAGTAAGCCTGAAAACGGAAACAAACGTCAGTCGCTGACAGCCTTACGCCCAGCAACGTGTTTAGCCGGTACGATCGTGAATCACCACACAAAAGCCAGAATAAAGCCGATTCACAAAATCGCTGCCGGCATTCTCACTGAGTCACTGAAAAGCGGCAAGAACTAGAATGTATCGGGATAGATGACCAATTCGATTCGACGATTCGCGACCCGGCCCGCCGGCGTGTTATTGCTTTGTCGTGGATTGTTTGATCCCTGTGCGACGGTAAATAACTGCTGTCCGGGCAAACCAGACCGACGCGTCAAGAAATCGAGAACCGCCAATGCTTGAGCAGAAGTCAACTGGTGACTGGTGGCGACGCTGCCTCCGTAGATTTGGGCATTGTCAGTGTAACTTTCGATCCCAATCCGCTGCCTGGGAAATACTGCACTGAGTTGGGCAGCGATTGGATCCAGCACCTGCGCGGCTTGAGCATGAATCTGCGCGGTACCGGGCTGGAACACCTGATCGGCTGGGACCACGATTCGCACCACATCACGATCTTTTTCGACGGGAATGCCACCCAAATTCAGTCTTGCTGCCTGTTTAACCAAGTCGGTATTTGCTTGCAGGGTTGCGTTTCCACGAAGCTGTGTCGAAGCTTGAAAACCCTTGACCTGACTTTCTGCACTCTCTCTAGCGATTCGCGTGCTCTCGAGTTGCTGTGAGACGTCAGCTAACTGAGTCCGCAGCAAATCAGCTTCGTCTTTGTACACCTGAGCTTTTTGCTCGGTTTGAGCCATTTGAATATGCAACTGACGATTATCGTCATCCACCAGTTGAGCACGTCGCTGCAACTCAGAAATCTGAGCTTCTGCAGGGTTCGCGGCCAGTGCATTGGGCGGCCGTTGCCAAGCCGAACCACCGAGGTACGGATTTTGGGTGCAGCCAGAGGCGATGAACGCCGCAAAAGCAACCAATAACGGCGTCAAAACAGGACAATTCCGCCCAGTCGTTTTGGCAGCGTTTCGCAACGTGATTCGCAGATAATGCTTTGAGGAATCCATTCCCAGCGTCCTTCCTAGTCAGCGCAGACTTTGCCGCAGTTGGTTTGAACGGTAAAGTCTCTCGCAGGTGGCGACAAGATCAGTTCCTGTTACCGCCCCGAACCTTGGGGTATGCAAGCCCTGGGGTATGCAAGCCCTGGGGTATGCAAGCATTCGCCGCTTTGGCACCTTGCCCCAGTCCGCACGATGTCGCTTGCTACGAAACGTTGCACAAACGCCCACAAGCCTCGATTATCCGGCCAACCGGCAGAGATTTTCTGGCTGGGGGTCAGGCAATTGACTTTCTGCCCAAAGCTGTTGGTCGGTTTACAGATTGCCAGACAGCACGCACACACACCACTCACACCCTCTGGTCCTCATTTTCTACAAGGCAAGTATCAGAATGTTATGCGAACAAAAAGTTGGAGAGCTTCGGTCAGAGTTTGCCGCATTGCGCCGCCAAGTGGGAGACCAGACCGCTGCTTTTTTTGATGGCCCCGCGGGTACCCAAGTACCGCGATGTGTGACCCAAGCGATCACTGATTATTTGGAACAATGCAACGCAAACCACGATGGCGCTTTTGCGACAAGCATTGAGAGCGATCAGTGGGTCAATCAGGCCCATCAGGCAGCTGCCGATCTAGTCGGGACCTCAGATCGTGGCACAATCGCTTTCGGTGCCAACATGACATCACTCACGATGGCATTGTCTCGTGCATTGGCCCAAACCTGGAACGCGGGTGACGAAATCGTGCTATCCCGACTGGAGCACGATGCAAATTTTTCACCTTGGGTGCTCGCCGCGCAAGACCGTGACGTTGAAATTCGCTACGTCGACATCAATCCCGAGGACTGCACTCTGAAGCTTGATGAATATGCTCAGGTCCTCAATGACCGCACGCGTCTGGTAGCGGTGGGCTGCGCGTCGAATGCTGTGGGAACGATCAATCCCGTTCAGAAGATCTGCCAGTGGGCTCGCGAAGCCGGCGCCGTATCCTTCCTCGATGCGGTGCATTACGCACCTCATGGCTTAATGGATGTCGAGGCATGGGGATGCGACTTCCTGATGTGCAGTGCCTACAAATTCTTTGGCCCTCATGTTGGCATTCAGTATGGACGCCGCGAACTACTGGAATCACTGCAACCGTACAAATTGCGTCCCGCAACAAATAACCTGCCTGGACGGTGGATGACCGGCACCCAAAATCATGAGTGCATCTGGGGTACACGCGCAGCGATCGACTACATGGCATCAATTGGCGGTGACATGGCCAGTGGTATGCCGCGACGCGATGCACTGAGGATGGCTTTCAAAAGTATCAAAGCTTACGAGGAATCACTATTGCTGCGATTGCTCGATGGCCTGCAACAGATTGATGGGATCAAAGTTTGGGGCATCACGGACCCGACTCGCGTGCATGAGCGTTGCCCCACGATTTCAATCACTCACGAGCGGTTCACGCCACGGGTGGTGGCGGAACGATTGGCGGAGCATGGTATTTTCGTCTGGGATGGCAATTATTACGCGCTCCCCCTGACCGAACGTTTGGGGGTCGAGCCCGAAGGCATGGTGCGGATCGGGTTGGTTCATTACAACACGGCCGCGGAAGTCGACCGCCTGCTCGACCACTTGGGTTCGCTCTGATCACCGTCGCATTTCGATCCCGTCGCATTTCGATCCCGTCGCATTTCGATCCCGTCGCATTTCGGCTTCATCAAAATGATCTCGCGACAATCTGTTCCGTGAAATTTGGATATTACGCCGATCATTTGCCTGCGTTTTGACTAGTATGGAGCTGAGTTTTTTAGGACTTGGTCAGCCAAATCCCACGCCCTCCGCCCCCCCGTTCCTCTCAGGACTGTTCGAAAACGATGAAAAAGTTCATCCCCCTCATCCTCTGTCCTTTTCTCATGGTGAGCTCAGCGTCCATCGCTACGGCAGGCACCAACGGCTGCCTTGCGAAGAAACTCAGCTCAATCCCGATCGTGAAAAGAGCGTTCGGCCCTACACGAAATCAGCTGATTTCCCAAAACCAGCGGCTCAATGGTGAAATCAACGGACTCAATCAAAAACTGGAAGAGCTGCAACTTGCACTCGCAGAGGCGGAAATACTCTCAGCCAAGCAGGCGGCAGACATCAAGGGATTGACTCAGTCACTCGGTGAAGCACAAGCCGCCGGCGTTAAGGCAAACGCAGCTCGCGAGCAAACCGAAAAAGCTCTCGCCGCAGCAAACGCCGGTAAAAAGCAGGCACAAGCCAACATAGAGGCGATGAAGCAAGCCGCCGTGCAGCAGAAAGCCGTCGCCGAAAAAGCATCTCAGCAAGCCGCCGCCGAGATGGCAAAGATCAAGCAAACGCTGGCGTCCTCACAGAAGGCCACGAACGACGCAAGCCAACAACTGGCTGAATCACGTAAGAAGCTCACCAACTCGCAAAAAGCTTTGAAGGCTAGCCGCGATGAAGTCGCAGCCTTAAAAAAGGCGGAACAGCAACGCAAACAGGACGAGGAAAAGAAACGCGCTGAGCAAAAAGCAATTCAAAATCCACCTGCCGAAGAGAAAAACCAGAGCGAGCCGGAGGAGCCAGCACCAAAGGACACGAGCACCAGCGAGCCAACAACAGCTGTGCCAGCCAAGGACGGTGATTCAGAAGCAGACAGTGAAAAGGCTGCTAAGTAACCAGCGATCGCCCGGAAGCGAGAAGAGTGCCTGAATTCTTCGAATCGACAGCGTTCCACGTGACAACATGTACCGCATCGGAACGCACTGAACATTTCAGATACCA
>CAXGRW010000576.1:0-3865 GCA_964012125.1 uncultured Rhodopirellula sp. | reverse complement strand
AGGAGTGGTTCACTCCTCTCCTAAACAGATCAATTCGCCAGTGTTCGTAGTGAGGTACAGTCGCCCTTCAGCGATAGCAAGTCCATCCCATGATGGGGCGGGGACGGTTGCTTCATCCACGACATAACCTGTTTCGGTCGACACAACCTTGAGTCGACCATCGCGGTGAACGACGTAAAGTTTGCCATTGGATGCGAGTGCCATGGCATGGATTTCATTATGAAGCTGAGTTCCGTACTTGGGTTCTGCCTGTGTTTCTTCTTCTTCCTTTGCAAATGGATCTTTTGTCCACAGTGCATTTTTTGCGATCCGGTGGTTTCGGTACGGTTTCCCGCCAGACTTCGCTGTTCTTACGGCCTCCCAACCGGTGATCCACTTGCTGTTGAACTCGTCACCTTCGGCAAGGTTGAATTCACGACGGAAGACATTCGTGTTGCCGTCCAGCGAGCTGAAGACATCGTTGTCGCGAAAAACAGTCAGGGGGCGGCGTTCGGCTTCACCGCGGAAGCGGTCTTGATGTCGTGCACCATAGGTCCAGCTTCCTCGGGGGATCCATACTTCGCCTGCCCCGGTGTTGAGCTTTGCAAAGGCATTCCACTTATCGACATCGACTTTCTTGCCATCGCCCGAAATGATCCATCGGGACATGGCGATTCCATCTCCCTCGGCATGAAGGATGTCAAACGGATCGAACTCAAGACCAGAGTTCTCGTAGAACCCTTTTTGGGGAACACTGTCGATGCGTTGCACCCAATGGCGTTGACCCGTGTGTGGATTGACTGCAAAAACGAGAATTCCACCATCGGCCAATGGTTGTCGCCCTGCTGCGAAATAGGCGATGTCATTGATAACCAGAATTGCACCGGGGACGGGCCACGGTGATTCGACTTGTCCATATGCAACGATGCGTTCATCAGACGGAGCCGCTCGCATTCGCCATACCATTTCGCCATCGTCAGCACGGAGGGCATACACCCAGCCTGTGGCCGTTCCAAACAGACACAGATCACGATAGATCGCGGGGGGCGTGTCTAGTCGACCGTTCGCTGTGAATCGCCAGCGGATCTCACCGCTGTCGGTGTTCATTGCAATCAGCTCATGAGCATTGGGACGCGTCACATAGGCGATCCCGCCCGCGACTGTCGGTGCGCTCAGTGGGCCCTTGATGACAGGGTTTTCTGCCCAGTCGTGCAAAATTGGGCCTGTCATCTTTTGGTCTTCGGCAATCTCTTTCTGCAGTTCAGTTGTCCAACGTTTCTTCAGTGATTCAGGACCGGAACCGGAGCTGCTGGCACTACGCCACCGATCGCTGCGATACAAAGGCCAATCATCGGGTTCCGTGTTATCGGCATTGGGATCTGATTTTCCTGTGCCCATCTCAAGGGGGAACTCAAGTTCGCTGATCGGTAGGCTGGCAACGCTAACACCATTGCGGGGTGTCAGTGGTGCGGGAGCCATGGCAACAAAACCACGCAGCATGGGCCAGCACGTGCAGTGTTTGGGGGTCGTGTAAACGAGCCCGTTTGCGGGAATCCACCCGCTCTCACGCGAGCAGTTTGCTTTGGTGATGCGATTGGCGACTACTTCTCCTGAATTCAGATTGGTCATGTCCAGTTCACCAGCGAACACATAGTTGGGTGTGCAAACCGGAGGAAAACAGTGTGCCATGCCAGCAGGGTAGGTTTTGCGAACCTCGCCTGTCAGCGGATCAAGAGCCGAGACTTCGGTTGGGCTTCGCTCGCGTTTATCTTTATCCGCAGTGTTGATCTTGCCGCCATGCAGAATCCACAGGTCATCTTCAAGGAACATGGCACGTGCCTGTCGCGCATGATTCATACCCGGGGGGAAGTCTTTGGACCATTGGGGTTCACCTGTCGTGGCGCTAACAACATGAATGCCATTACCTGCATCGTGGTCGTTGAGGGTGGAGACTTCGAAGACCAACTGGCCTTTGGCTAGTACGGTTCGAGTAGTCAGGGTTAACCATGTGTAATCATCGCGTTGCCACCGCATATCGCCTGTGTCAGCTTCAAGTACCATTGCGACTGCTTTCTCGCCACGCTTGACGCGTCCTGCGATCAGGGCAATCGTTTGCCCATCGGTAACCACGTTGCGTGGTTCCGCCACTTGGACTTGCCAGAATTCTTTTCCTGTTGCGGGATCAATTGCTCGCACGGTGTTCGCATCGGTCGCGATGACTCGGTTTCCATCGTGTAGCAGATTGGTCACCGAAGTCATGTCGCTCCATTTAGCGACGACTTCTCCAGTTGCCGCATCAAGAGTCACAGGGCGTCCCTTGACGAGAGCAAACAGATGTCGCTGTGATGCAATGGGCCGCGAGCCGTTGCTGGGTAGCCGAGGTAAAACGAAGTCGGCGGGGTTGTTTTCTTCACTCTTTGCAAGGTCGCGATGCCAAAGACGCAGTCCGTTGAAACTGTCGCGGGCCAAAATCCCACCATAAAAATTGCGTCCCCCGGACGTCACCATGCCTTCCACCTCGGAAGTTGCTGCAGCGATCCAGCGAACTCGTTCGGGTGGACCCACCAGAGTGTCACTCGAAACGGCATTTCCATCAGCGGCATGCCTTGGGTGTGACCAGACATCCATTGCCATCGGCCAGCGTTTGGCAGCAACGATAAAGTCTCCCTGCTCATGCGGCGTCTCGATTTCAGCATGAGACAAAGCCCCGGTTGGCATGAGTTCAGGGTCGGCTACGACAATCGCACCACCCGGTGTTAATACTCGGAGCAGTTCGGCTACAGGAATGCTGTAATCCTGAATGATGATCAGGTTGACAACATTCTCAGCGTAGGGAAGACGATTCGGATTCTGAGTGTGTTCGGCCCACGACAAACCATAGTGGCCGTCGTTATGGATCTGTTGTTGAGCCGCGTTGACGTTCTTGGCGTTTGTGTCAAGCACATGAAACAGGTAACGGCCTGTTTTGCTTAGCTCCGTGGCTGTCGTTACGTCGCTGCTCCCGAGTTGAACTACCAGTCCCCCCTGCAAGCCCGAGACTGACACCGCATTCGCATCATTGGTGACATGAGAATGGTCGACCGATGGGGTGGTGGCCGTTTCCGGAGCGGAGATCGCAACCTGCCCATTGGCAAGAGACGAGAATAGCAGCAAGACGCAGGTGGGCAGCACAAGGCGGGATGTGGTCATCCTGGGAAAACTCCATGTGGCGATGTGGTAATGACGAACACTACTACAGTGTACCCGGATGTAGCACGGGATGACCCAAACGCGACAGTCTCAGGTAGCAAAAATCGTCTGAAGTTGAGAAAAGTGGGCTGTTCGGTATCAGCGACTCCACTTTCTGTCCGCCCTGCTATACTTGGGATGCAAGATTTGCCTTCCCGCCCGGCGTGTTTCCCACCATTTTTGATATGCCAAGCTCCAGACTGCGTTTTGGTGTGTTGTGTTGCTTTTTTTCGATGTTATCAGCAACCACCATTTTTTCTCTCTCTCGCGTTCAAGGCGACGAGGATCCGTTGACAGTGAATGCTGGCTCAACACTAGGCCATGATCAGCAACGTTCTTATGAAGAACTTAAAGTCGTGGGTGCCAAGCGGTCCCGGTATGTTTCCGGAGACCTGAAACCAGACTTGAAACCATTGGGCAGTCAGACGCCGAAGCCGAAGCTTGAGCAATTCAGCCGGGAGGTGTTACCAACCCTCAAGCGTGCATGCCTGGATTGCCATGGTCCCGAAAATCAGGAAGGTAACCTGCGGGTTGATACACTGGACCCGAACTTGCAAGCAGGGAAAGATATCAACTGGTGGTTGGAAGTACTGGCTGTCGTGAACAATGGCGAAATGCCGCCTTCTGACGCAGCACCCCTGGCGGAAGCAGATCGCGT
>CAXGRW010000575.1:0-3866 GCA_964012125.1 uncultured Rhodopirellula sp. | reverse complement strand
TTCCATCTCGCCTGCTTGGGAAGAAACTCAGCGTACATGGATGAGAGTCGTTGAATTTGGTCCAACTGTTGATCGATATCGCCAACAACCCCCAGTAACTCAGGTCCTTTGATTTTGATGCTGTCGATGTATTTGGTGTAGTTGGCGGTGATTGATGCTCGTTTGAAATACAGATCATTGATCGGGTGTTCACGCGCGAATGTATTTGCAAACGCTTCGTTGACGGGCAGGTCATCACCAATCAGGTTCAGGACTGCTGTCATGATGGTTTCGATTTCTTGTGTTGCTGAGATAGCAATCGGTTGCGATTCACCAAAGAGTGGGAAGTCGCTCGGGTTTTCGAAGAGACCGAGAGATTGTTTGTTTAGAATCCAGATGTCGAAGTAGGCCCCCAGAGGATCCCGACGTGAGGCAGCCTGAAAACATGAGGCGATGCTGTTTATCTTCCACATCAGCGCGTTCTTGCGCACCTGCGGGTCATTGTTTTCCGCGATGATCTGATCCGCAGCCAGTTCTACTTGACTCGAATACTGGAGCACGAGATCGTCAAGTACGATGCGGAATTGGCGTGAAGAGACTTTCGCATTGGGGCTTTCCTGTTCCAGCAGTCCATCACTCGATTGCAGGGTTTGGCAACCCAGTACGGCGAATGGCACAATGAAAAACAGCACCCACGACGGTAAGGTTGCTAGTTGGAACATGGAGTTTGAATAGCAGGGTTCCAGTAAATCAGCAAGCGAAGTTACCGACTGCCGTGAAACACCTAGGGTTTTAAAGCAGGTTGATAGGGTTTGCTATCACTTCACGTCTGTGCGGGGTGTCAGTTCAAAAGAAGTGACCAAACCGTTGGACTCGTAGCTAAATTGAGCCTTCAGGTTGGTAGATTTTAGTTGTTGAATTCGAGACTGGGGGTCTCGTTTGAATTCAACAGGTTCCACGGATAGTTTCCCCCCAGGTGTCAATTTGAAGAATTTACCTCGATCTTTGCCTTCGCTGAGATACTCAGCGATGAGAAGGAATTGGTTGATGTTGGTACGGTTTCCAGCATCCCATCGTTTCTTGCAAAATTCGAGCATCAAACCGCTGTCCGCGTAGTACTGATTGGCGAGGGTTGCAAATGCCTCCTGTGGAGCATCCAGAAAGAACTGGATATTTCCTCGTGTGTAGGCGCGATCAAATTCTTGCTTTCCAGCAAAGTACCCGATCCAAGCATCACGCCATGTCTCTTTCTGCCCGTCCCAGGCCCCGATGCGACGGAAGTTTGCTTTCGTGGCTTCTGTATCGATTCCTTTTGATGGAGGTGATCGATAAACAACGTGTGGGCCTGCTGCCTGGGCTAATCCTCGGAACTTTCGCTCGTACAGGTCTGGCCGTGTTTTTCGGCCGACCGTGTCCAGCATGTTGTGGGCAAGTTCGTGCGCTAGACAGATCAGATAAACGTCCGTCACCCCAGGTCGCGGTGAGTCGCCGGCAAAACTATTTTCAGGGCGGCCAAGTGGCATGTCAAAAATATTGACCCCGGATCGAGATCGGATTTTATTTGTTTTCACTGCTGGCCCAAGCCAGCCTGCAACCGTGATGGTTTCAACGTCCCAAGTGGAGGACGGCATTTGACCCATCAGCCGAATCATGGCATCAAGGTGTTCGTTCGTTGCGGTATTGTTGTCGACAAAGATGACGCCGAGATCGACGAGCAGTGTTCGGTATCCTGATTCGAAGCCGAGTGCTGCAGCAACCCGCTCTCGATTGGTTCTCGAGTCTGGCAGACTTTCCAACATAACAACCCAGTACTGTGCGGCGAGTATGGGAAGGTGGGGGGCTAGCTCGAGATTGAAGTGCTGACGCGAAAAATATTGAGGGTACTGTGTCGCTAAGGGAGACAGCGAGGAGAACAGTTCCTGTCGCGCGGCTGATGGAACGAGCCCGCTACGAAGATCTGCTTGTATCGCTGTCAGGCACCCGAAGACTTCTTGGCGTACCTGATCATTCTCTTGAAGAGTTTTGCCGAGGTCGTTTTTGTGTTGAGAAAGCAGTTCCTTGAATCTTTTGATCCGGGAGGGGAAACCGATTCCCTTCATCCAGAAAAGTTGGCCATTTTTTCCACCGCTGATCAGGTCGCGAACGCCGTCTCCATCCCAGTCTGCCAGCTCAGGAGTTGTGTCGTCTCCGTTCAACGCTCGAATGTTCAAGTTTTTCCCGTCGCTCCATTTCATTTGTTGCCCTGAAGCAAGACCGGGACCTGATGCGTTGGACGCATGACGGTACAGCGTGACACTTCCCCAATTCAGGCCTAGCAACATATCGAGTTGACTGTCGCCGTCAAAATCCAAAAGCCGAGGATGTGAGTTGTAAGCGATTCGGATATCACAAAATGGTTCACCCGCCGAAAAATTAAGTTCTTTTTGTGAACTAGTGTTGCGATGCCATTGCACGATTCCATCAAAGGATCCAGTTATCAGATCCAGTCTTCCATCCCCGTTCCAATCGGCCAAGTCAAAGCGTCCATCGCAACCCGCTTGAACCTCAATCGTGCTGCCCTGCTCTTCAAAGGCGGGTTGCTGAGCCGAACCAATATTTCGATGGACTGTAATCAAGCGTTTGGAGTGACCTACGACAAGATCTGGCAAATCTGAGCCAGTCACTTGAGCGAAGGCGATGCCCGTGTATCGCGTTCCCCACTGCATTTTCTGACCGGCTGAAAGTGGTTCTTTTGCGTCCAGTTTTGGTCGAGTTGGCGTACCACTATTTTTGAATAACCAAATTCTTCCAGCGCCGTCACCAGCAAGCAGATCGAGGTCTCCGTCCTGATCCCAGTCGTAACAACGCACCGTTGAGTGGTTGTCCAGTTTGATCTTGGATCCATTGCACTCCAGTGGTACCGCGTCCCTGTAAGTCATCGTTGACGTTCTGCTACCGTCCGTGGCGGCAACTGCACCAGTGAGCTGAGATATTGTGAACTGGGATATTGTGAGTTGGGATAGAAAGAGCAGGCACAGTAGGTTCAGGTTGGAAGTGATTCGGCGCAGGTAGTTGGAGAGGTGCATGCGAAATACGGGCGGGCGTTGTGGCGGTGGTGATGGCCGGGAACGAATCGTCCCGGTGGCGCCTCATTGTAAACCACAACGTGCTGATACTGCATTTTTGTTTCAGAATGGTTCTGCGTTTTCAAGGCCTTGAAATTCACTTGCCTCCAGCATTCGGTGGGGCGAGGTGTGTGCAATGCGATCGTTGATGCATCCAACTCCCTCTATTATTCAAGAAGCATTGCCTTGCCGGTAACCTTTCGTTACCCGGAGCTTCTATTTTTCCAGTCAAGCGAGCTAGTGCGGCGATTAGTCGCGTACTGCCATGGTTCTTGCCGTTGGGTTGAGTTTGAGGGCCCAAGCTGGCCTTTGTTGTCGAAGTGTGTTCTTCTGCGGTTTTCAGAGGGCTGATGAAGTTTCCTCTACGCGATAATCTACGCCTTCGCTACTCCGGGAATTGTGCGACGCGTGAGGGCTGCGGCGTCAGTGAGCACGAATTTTTGACGACGGGATGTCTTGGCAGACAGTGTAACGTGCGGCACTTGCAGGCTCTTCCAGCAACGGCGGGCACGGGTAGAATGCTTGCTGCACTCCGCTGTTAGTTGAGCGACGTGGGAACAAGCGATTTGGCAGCTACTGTGGTCGGAGCGGAACCCGCCACGGGCGGTACATGCCAATACGCGTCGGCTGATTGTGCTGGGATGAATTACCTTCAAGAGATTGATAAGAGATGTTTGACAGCGACAGAATCCGAGAGAGTATTGCTCCGCTAAACGAACGGCTACGTCTACATCCTCTCTACGACGCGATGCGTACAGTCGAGGATGTTCAAGTCTTCATGGA
>CAXGRW010000574.1:0-3869 GCA_964012125.1 uncultured Rhodopirellula sp. | reverse complement strand
TCACTGTCACAAGACTTACAGCCTGGCACAACGAACGTTGTCACCGCTTACTCTGCTCCTCCGATCACTGCTCCTCCGATCACTGCTCCTCCGATCACTGCTCCTCCGGTCCTGACCCCAGCACCAATGCCTTACGCCGCAGCGCCACCGGCACCCAAACGCGAAGGCTGCCTGAGCCGCTTTTGCAGCAAGTTATTTGGAACTGGGTACACCACTTCGTACTACCGTGCGCCGGTAACTTACTACCGCCCTGTCACCACGATGAACCCTGCAACTGGAACGATGGTGACTGTGCAACAACCTTGCACTTCATACGAACAACAAGTCCAGCGAAATCCGTTCACGACGGTGCTGCCAGCAAACAACAACGCCCCCATCAACAATTGCCAACCGGGCTGTCCCTGCCCTCCAGGTGTCAACGCGTGCAACACCATCCCCAGCTACAACCAGAGCACGACTTTCGGCCAACCGGCTCCCATCAGCCAAACTCCCTACTCCGGCATCGGACAAGCTGGCGCTCTAGGGACGGGGGATTACCAAGCGATGCCAATTCCAGCAATCCCTCCAGCGGGAGCGATGGGAACCCAACCGACCACCCCCAACCTGAGTCCACTCACGGGACCACCGCCCACCTTGGCTCCTCCAACGGCACCCACTGCCGCAGAACCGCTCTCGCCAACGACAGCGCCACCGGGATCAACTGCCAACGACCTCGCTCCCGTGCAACGCCCAACGTTGAACAAGCCCGCGACACCCGATGCCCCCAAAACTGACAGGACTTCACCTAGCGACAAGCCCGAGTCCACTGACGGAAACGATGCGGCCAAATGGAGACTCCAGCGACCGACTGATTCAACAGCCATGATCCAAAGTCAAACCTCTCGACTGAGTCAGCCTGATCCGGTCTCGCTCAAGAAAAGCTATGGGGTCGCCGAGCCGATTCGGGCTCCTGCTGACTATGCTCCGCCCTACGGCCCAAATGAAAGCGTGATCCAGCACGGACAGCAAAGCCGTCCCGCCGCCCCTGCGGTTTCTGATCCGTTTTCGCCGCCACCGGCACGCAACCCGTTTCCTTCCGCTACACCGCCACTGCCAAGCGGCGAAGCCGACCTGTCTGACTGGACAGAATCGACAAGTAGCCCAGCACGTCCGATCCGCAGCGTTTCTTACGACAGGCCCAGCAACAACGTCGCCAAGCCTTACAAAGCCAAACGCTCCCGACACACGGTTTGGACCAGCATCGCAGAGTAGGCGATGAGATCATTGATGCCGACACAACGATGTTGAGAACTGAAAAAGGTTGCTCAGCACCGGCTGGCATGAACAAGGCAACTGGCAGTCCACCTATTTCGCATGCTCGATTTCGTGGATCAAAGCACAGCAGGGCCGTTGCATCTCAGACCTCGTTATTGAGGGCGGCTGCCCTCAACCAATACCCCCTGAAAGTGTCATCCTACCTGACAGCCATCTTGGTGCTTCGCGAGCTTCGTAGGGCCCTAACTGCCGTCAGTGATGATCGCACGCGACGTGGACGCTAATCAATTCCTTCGCACGTTTCAATAACGATCCATCATTTCGTGATGCGGTTTTGCGAACCGAGGCAACGCTATCTTGATGGTGTCGACGCTACCAATTGGGGACGCTGCCAATTGGGATTGGCTCGGTAGCAATGTGGTGCTGACAAACTGCCACGGGTGTTACTGCTGAAACGCGGTGTTTCACATTTCCGGCTTAAGGACATTAAAACCCTGCTTGTTCCACTACGATAGCTACGTCCGCTACCTCAAAGCAACAGACACCAAAAGAAGCCTGAAAGGATACACCCTTCGCAAGTGATGCTGCATCTGGGAAACTCGCGTACCAAGGGATAGCATCAGGCTTGCTCATCACTGTCATCAGCTTCGTCATTCGCTTCAGGTAATCTCATGGAAAACGCAGCCATCGCGGCAGTCTTCGAGGAAATGGCGGAACTGCTCGAGTTCCGCGGTGAAAACCCCTTTCGCATTCGAGCGTACCGAAATGGTGCGAAAGCCATCCGTGACCTCGACGAATCAGTTGCTTCGATCCTTGCGGACCCAAGTCGAAATCTGGCCAGCATTCCCGGCATTGGCAAGACTCTGTTGGACAAAACAGAAACACTTGTCGCAACCGGCCAATTGCCACAGCTCGAGAAACTAAGACTGGAGATCCCTGAGATCGTCATTCAGATGGCAAGAATTCCTGGGCTGGGTGCCAAGAAAGCTGCCAAGCTGCAACAGGAACTCGCAATCGAATCACTGGGGGATCTGCGCAAAGCGTGTCACGAGGATCGCATTTCCCAGCTCAAAGGTTTTGGCGGCAAGACGCAGCAAGCAATCCTCGATGGCTTAGCGATTGCCGAAGCAGCAGCCGAGCGCATCTATTGGTCCAACGGAGATCAACTTGCCAAATCAATCGGTAAGCACATGAAATCCTGCGAAACCATCAGCCGGATGGAATGGGCAGGCAGCTATCGACGTGGCCGAGAAACCGTTGGTGACTTGGACCTGCTGATCGTTGCCGAGGATCGTGACTTGGCAATGGATCATTTCGAAGCCTATGCGGAACGTTCCAGCACCATCCTACGCGGCGACACAAAAATCTCTATCAGAGTTGGAAAAGCATTTCAGGTAGACATGCGAGTTGTTGACGAGAATCAATTTGGGGCAGCACTGCAGTATTTCACCGGCTCTCAAGCGCACAACATCCACACACGCCGACTTGCAAAGGAAAGAGGCCTCAAGATCAATGAGTATGGTGTTTTCTCACAAGAGGATGACCGTCAAGTTGCCGGGGCCACCGAAGAAGATGTCTACGCCTCCATCGGCCTACCATGGATTGATCCCGAATTGAGAGAAGATCGCAATGAATTCAAGTGGTCTGCCAACGACACCCTTCCCGAACTGATTGAACTGACCGACGTGTGCGGTGACCTGCACATGCACACCAATGCCACCGATGGTGCTGCAACTTTGCGAGAGATGGCAGACGCTGCCATTGAACGCAACCTTTCGTACATCGCGATTACAGATCACAGCAAACGAGTTTCGATGGCGAGAGGTCTCGACGCCGAACGCCTGCGTGAGCAATGGAAGATGATTGACGAAGTGCGTCCCGAATACGATGGGCGGCTAACCATCCTGAAAGGAATTGAGTGCGACATCCTCGAAGCTGGAGGAATGGATCTGCCGGATGATTGCCTGGAAGAAGCAGATTGGGTTCTTGCAAGTATTCACTACGGACAAAAACAACCCCGCGACCAGATCACCGAACGGTTACTCGGCGCTATTGAAAATCCATGGGTCACTTGCATCGCGCACCCCACTGGCCGACTGATCAACCGACGACCACCCTATGAGGTGGATATGGAAACCGTCATGCAAGCTGCAAAACGCTGCGGAAAGCTTATGGAACTCAACGCTAATCCGGCGAGACTCGACCTGAACGACATTCACTTGGCTGCAGCCAAACGCATGAAAATCCCTGTCGTGATTAGCACAGACGCCCATTCAATCGAAGGACTTGATGTGATGCGATATGGCATCAAACAGGCACGCCGTGGGGGCCTGAGCCGCCAAGATGTCGGCAACGCACGGCCGTGGCCCCAACTGCAACAACTCTTCAAACGTGGTTGACCCAGATCGAGGCCGGTTGGACAGCGACACCGACTTGCCGCAGCGATCTTAGCGATTACGAGAGCATAAAAACTTAGTGGCTATGCGCTCAGTACAACCACTCGTGTTAACGCTTCGCAACTGAACGGGTGACGCGTCCGCGAAGCACCACGCCAAATGCAACCAGCAGAAATGCAAAGACGACCAAAACTGGCAGTAGATGCTCAGGCGTCGCCA
>CAXGRW010000573.1:0-3900 GCA_964012125.1 uncultured Rhodopirellula sp. | reverse complement strand
TTGGGCAAGCACTCACTGAAGCGTATCCCAGGAATCGTGGTGGGAATCGTTCCCAGTGGTCCACGCACCTCCAATGGTGCCTCAGGCTTCGGATCAAATGTCTCAAGGTGGCTGGGACCACCATCAAGCCATATAAGAATACAAGACTTGGCCTTCGTGGCAGCCTTGCCTTCAGCTCCCCAAAGTCGTTGATGCCGAAGATAGTCGCCCATCCCCAATCCCAACGCGGTCAAACCACCCACCCTAACGAGGTCTCGCCGCTTGACTCCATTACACGTCCCTTCGTGACTCGCAAATGCTTTACTCATGATCAGTTGCCCTTTGCTGAAGAATCACGACTGGGTATCCGAAGGGATTGCTTCGCTGGAAACCACATGCAACATGCGGGAAATACTTGACTGTCACCATGCTGTATCTCAATGATTGGTCACAAACTCTTTGCAGGTCAAAAGGCTCCAGACAAAATCCTCGAGCAGATTTCGTCTCTCGCCATTACCCTCTTTCAATTGCCGGCTCCAGAATTGCTGTTCAATATCTGTCACTGGCCTCGACAGCGCCACGCGATAGAACTCTTCGACAATGGCCTCGTTAGTCTTACCTGCAGCGAGCAGGCGCGAGAGTCGCCCATCACTGCCAGCGATCCGTTGATTCAGAATTGGGCCATTGAAAAGATGCAGCTTCAGTGTCAGCCCTCCCGTACCTGCCAAAGACACGGGCATCTCGCAACTATCCTCACGTGCACATCTGCCAAGCGCGTCGAGTGTCACAGATTCTATTTGTGGGTTCGCAAGCATCACGGCCCGCGTTCCCAACGGCTTCTCACCATACAGTTCTGGTATTCCCAACACATCAGAAATGGCATCTGCCAAAACCTCTGGTTCCATCCTCTGGCCAATCCGGTGAGAATAATAGCGAACATCACTCTCGTTACCGCTGATCGAATGACTGCTCCGTGCATAGGCATGGCTGGCAGCAATCAATCGCAACGTATGCCGGAGATCGAATCCATGTTCAACAAAATCATCCGCAAGCTTCTTTAGCAACTTTGGATGTGTCGCAGGATTGGTGGCTCTTAAATCGTCCGCTGGTTCAACTAACCCACGTCCCATCATCGATTTCCACAAACGATTCACAATCGCTCGCGCAAAGTAGGGGTTTTGATCAGCGACCAACCAATCGGCAAACACATTCAATGGCTCATCGCTATCGTCAACAAACTTGGCACCTGGAATCCGCGGGATTGCAACCTTACCTGTCTTCGGGTGAATAACCTGTCCATTATCCGAGACCTTAACAATCTGCCCCGAACGAATCTTGGCAAAGACAGAAGCCAACCCGTGGTAATCATCTTGAGTCCACTGGTCCAAAGGATGGTCGTGGCAATTAGCGCAACGCAATCGAGTGCCCATGAACAACTCGCTGGTGAATTCCGCCTGCTCTCGTGGCCCGCCAACCGTGCGATAAAAATTCGCTGGTGCAACCTGATGGGTATCCCCTTTGGCCGTTAAAAGTGTTTTTGCAATGACGTCGTAACCGACATTTCCGGCAATCTGTCGCTGCAACCATTGATGGTACCGTTGGGCCCCGATTTCATTGCCCGGTTCAGCATGAATCCTGAGCAACTTGGCCAACTGTAAAGTCCAATATTCCGTGAATTCATCTGACTTCAGCAGACGGTCGATCAGGTTGATCCGACGTTTGGATTCATCATCAGCCAAAAACGCCTGCATGGTTTCGGCATCAGGTAATCTTCCCGTCAAATTTAAGGTAACACGCCGCAGAAACACATCATCCCCAGCATCGCCAGAGAGAGGCACGCCAAGCGTGGCGAGTAAATCATTAACCGCCCGATCAATGAACTGTTTTTGATCAAAGACTGATTTTTGTTTATCAGTATCTCCACTCACAGGCGAGCCATGAAAAGGCAATATGATTTCGACTGGTTTGACCTGACTGAGATAGCGGGCGATGACAACGTGCCGTCCGTTCCTAAGCACCCGAATCTCGGCCGTCTTGGAATCGATTTCGACGGCGGCCGGGTCTTCGGGGCTAAAAACTGTTTCGCGAGTCACATCCCGAACAGAGCCATCTGAAAAATGGGCAACGGCTTTCAATTTCAAACGCTTATCCGGATCACGTATTACGACTGAGGAGGGTGACACATCCAAACGTGAGAATTTTGTCCGCAGCTTCAAGTCGTTGCGTTTTGCACCAGCTCGAATCCAGTGTCCCAAACGTGCTGCAGCCTCTGACTCGGGATCGAGCCTAAACCCACCCCCGTGTTCCATTGCCTCAGTCGGCTTCATCAAAACGAGACTTTGTTCCGGCTCAAGCAGATTGACCCTTCGGCCCTTGAGTTCCAAAGCAATTGCCTGATAGTCAGCAACTGGATCACTGCCGTACAACGACAACTTCAATCCACCACGACCGATGGCCGCACCATGACACGCACCGGTATTGCACCCGGCCTTGGTCAAGACAGGGATGACATCATGGTCAAAGTCGACATCTGCGTCCGAGTCTACGGGCAGTACAGCAACAAAAATCATTAACCAGAAGAACACCACTCACTCCTTGTTTGACGCCGACTCTGGTGCGGCGTTGGTCCGCTCGCGGTTGCCACGAATTTCAGTTTTATATTTCTGACACCAACCCCTTAACACTTCTTGGGCTTCTGAATTTCCATAATTTTTCAATCGGTCAGAATTAACAACCGTTGCTGCGATGCGGGCCAATTCGGTTTTCGCCTTCTCGTTTTTGGCAACATACTCCTCGACTTGACTCGCGGCACGGCGTACTTCTTCGTTCGTGGCCTGTTTATTAATGACAGCTCGCAACAGTGTCGCAAGCTTCGGGTCACGCTGCGTGTTTCCTCTTCCATTTCTGGGACCATTCTCTGGACCAGCATTCTGCTTTCCGCGGGTCATCCGCGAACGACCTGCATACTTGGCTTCCAGTTCATCCATTGATGGCACCTTACCTCCACCGGAAACAGCCGCAATTGACTCAAGAATCGCGGGCCCATCTACCTGCAATTGTGGTTGGACGAGTGCAAAATTCCCGGTGACCTTTCCCTCCTTACCAACCAGAGCGGTCACAATCACGTTCCGGTTGAGACCATAAGCACCGGGCCCTTCCTTACCATCCATGAACATGCCGTATTGCACGTTTTCACTGAAGAGGCGTTGGACATTCTTTGACCACTTTGCTGTGGCTGTTGCATCATCTGTTAAAAAGACAACTGCAACGTTCATCCCCTTGTCTTTCCGCTCTGCTGAGAATTTTGTCACGGCTCTCATCAATCCGAATCCCGGTCTGGTCAACTCATGGATGAAAACAAGAACGATGGGCTGCCCCTTGGCATCGGCAACAGGATTCAAAACCTTTCCTTCCACGTCCCCTACAAGCGATGTAATTTTAAAATCAGGCAGTGCTTCTCCCACCTGCGGACCGGAGAACACCGGATCACTTGCTTTCGCCCCAACCTGCTGCGCGTGAACCGGCGGTGCGTGCGCTAAAAACACAACGAGTAACGGCACAAAAAAAGCAAAACGAAGAAAGTTGGGCATTTGAAAATCCTTCAGACAAAATGGGCCTCATAAGTTCTTTCCATTGTGGCAGAGATAAAAACACCATGCTGCCCCAGGAGAAAAGAAAGATCAAAAAGTTGCAATGCACGGGTCGGACAGCTAATCCAACGAAGGAAAACTGTAACTTCGAGGCCTCATCCAAGGGTCTTTGCTCGACCATCAGGCTGCCAGAGCGACGCGGCATTTGGTAGCAGATATACGTGGGAGGACATCTACTTGACGCTTTCACGTTCCGAACAGTCGTTTTGGACACTCTGGCTGATTCCAGTGTTTTCCCGTGCATCGCGACCTAACGTGCCATTGGCACCGA